>NZ_LZGV01000071.1:0-11646 GCF_001690265.1 Gilliamella sp. HK2 | reverse complement strand
TATCAAAATGGCTATATTGAACGATTTAATCGTACCTATCGTACTGAAGTACTCGATTTATATCTTTTTAACAACTTAGCGCAAGCAAGGAGAATAACTGAAGAATGGTTAACGATTTATAACACCGAAAGACCGCATGAGGCATTAAATAACATGACACCGATTGAGTATAAAACACTAAAACAAGCAGCATGATTTTCTACGTGAGTTGTGTACTAAGTTTGGGGTATTTACAATAAGACAACAATGGTTTTTTAAATCATCAGGAAAAGAAGGGATTCCTTTTTCTGCTAGATAAGATGGAGAGGCAGCAAAAGTAAGTTGATGAGGTCTAATTTTTCGTGCAATGAGTCCTGAGTTAGGCAGATTGCCGATCCGAAAAGTTATATCAAATGCTTCTTTTACTAAATCAACATAGCGGTCAGTTAAGTTAAGTTAAGTTAAGTTTAGTTCAATTCTAATGTGAGGATATTGTTTCATAAAACGACTTATAAATGGCATTAAATTAACGTTACCAAAACTCATCGGTGCACTAATCTTTAATAATCCATAAGGCTCTTCACTAAACTGTTGAGCTAAATTATTTGTTGCTTTTACTTCTGATAAAATGGTTAGACAACGTTCGTAATACTGTTTGCCGAAGTCAGTTAAACTTTGAGAGCGCGTGGTACGATTCAAAAGCTTTATACCTAATTCAGACTCTAAGAAAGAAATATATTTTGCCACCATTTGTGGTGATATCTTCAATGAGTATGATGCAGCAACAAATGAGCCCTTATCCACTGTCAAAACAAAGGCCTCCATACTTTTTAAAAGATCCATATTGACAACTCCTAGTTGTTAATTAATAAACTATATGATTATTTATTGTTTATTATTTTACTATTAAACTTCTACAAATCAATTCAACTAATAAATAAAGGACTTAAAGATGAAAAAAATAGGTATCATTGGTGCAGGTTCTATTGGCCAAGCTTGTGCACAGTTATTTACGAAAACAGGTTATGACGTTATGTTAAGTAATTCTCGGGGCAAGCAGACGCTTTATGATGTTGCTTATAGTATAGGATGCAAAGTAGGTAGCCAGCATGAAGCGATTGCTTTTGGTGAGGTGATATTAATTGCTATTCCCTTTATCAACTATACCTTGTTACCTGCTGATTTACTTAATAATAAAATTGTTTTTGACGCAATGAATTATTATCCTGATCGTGATGGTCATATTGAACAACTGGATCAATATCACATAACTACCACTGAAATGCTGGCTGATCATCTTACTCATTCACGTATCGTTAAAGTGTTTAATGCCATACTTGCAAAAGATATTGTTAAAGATGCTAAACCGAACGATCAGCAAAACAGACGAGCTATTCCTATTGCCAGTAATGATGATAAAGCAAAACAGATCGCTATCTCAATATTAAGTCATGTTGGTTTCGATTATGTTGATGCTGGGGCGCTAAGAGATAGCTGGAGGTTTGAGAGAGCCAAACCAGCATATTGTATACCGTTCAATACTAAAGGCTTGATACAAGCACTAGATAAAGCTACTCGTACAGAGGAGCTTCCTTATAATTCCTGGCATTCAGATGTTGAAAAACAAAATTAGTGGGTTGCTTGCTATAAAGTATGAGTCAAAAATAAGTAGCCTTAAATAATATTGATTTAGATCGGAATATTAAAATGCTAACAACTGCCAAATTAATATTCCTCAAATCTAAAAATTTCACGCTAACTCAAAACATATAATCAACTTATACTATTTGTTAGATCATTTATAATAATTAATTTAAAATTATTTATAGAAATTCATCCAACATTATTTATCAGTTTAATCTTATATCTCATTGCTGCTTCGGAATTAATATTGATAAAATAAAAGATATAATAATAGCAATAACTGTTAATAATATACATATAGTGATACCAGTATCAAAATCAAACTTTACACCAAGTAATGGTCCAAATACAGCTATACCAACTGCCCCGCCAATCTGACGAAATGTATTAAAAGCAGCTGATGCTGCGCCATGTAAATCAGATGATACAGTACTCAATGTTTGTGAAACCATTGTAGGAACCAACAATCCTGATGAAAATCCAATAGTTACTAGTGAGGTTAAAATTACCCATAAAGGGGAATGTATATAGTTAAGTAAAAGTACAGAGAGTAAAGATATAGCGAGAATAGTTTGTCCTAGTTTTAAAACAAATATTCTTCCTTTATGAGATGCAATTTTAGGTGCTGATAAATTTCCAACAGCAACAAAGGCTGTTAATGGTAAAAAACAAAAACCACTAATTAATACTTTCATATTAAGAGAGTACTGAAATTTAAAAGTAAGGGCAAATAATAATCCATAAAACATAAAGTTAAATAGGCTGCCTTGTATTATTGATATTATAAATACTTTATCTTTATATAATCTATGAGGAAGTAATGGTGAACTAACTCGATTTTCGATCCTAAAAAATGAGATACACCCTATAACCATCAGAATAAAAGAACTTAGTACTAATTTATCTGACCAACCTCTGCTTGGTGCTTCAATCAACCCAAAAACTAAACCTCCGATTGCAACGGTTGCAGCTAGCTGTCCCCAGAAATCAAATTTTTTTCCAATTGGCTTGTTTTCTTTCTGCTTTAACTTCAATAGTATGATTGATAGCATCACAAGGCAAACAATGACGTTAGCCCAAAAAATAGATGGCCAATTAAAATAATTAACAAGCAGCCCTCCTAAAAAAGGACCTACTGCAAGTCCGATTCCACCAGCCGCGGCCCAAAGACCAACAATTTTACCTCTATGATTATCATTATTAGTATTAGATATACCTAGTTTAAGGCTACTTGGTAATAAAAGGGCTGCACCAACTCCCTGAAATAATCGACTGATATTTAAAATTAAAATAGATGGGGCTATTGCACAAAAAATAGAAGTAAATAAAAAAAGAAATAACCCTATAGTAAATATTTTTTTGGGACCAAAATAATCTGTTAGGGCACCAGAACCCAGCATTATAGCAGCAAAAGAAAGTGCGTAAGCATTTATTACCCATTCTAGTTCTGCTCGTGTTGTATGTAATCCATTTTCTATTATAGGTAAGCCTAGGTTAACAATTGTATTATCTAGAAAAACAAGAAAAGAGCTGAGTAAAGATAAAATAATCGACCATCTATATAATGGATTTTGATTATTCAGCATATATAACTCCTAGAAGTAAAATATATTAATATCAAGTATGTAGTAGTAACTAATTAACAACCAAAACGAGCTCCGCCATCAACATAGATAGTTTCACCAGTTAAAAATTCACATTCGATAGCAAATCTTATTGCTTGAGCAATTTGTAAAGAGTTTCCCACTTTATTTATCAATGTACGTGATTTAGCTTTTTCCATAATAGTAGCTCGAATGTTAGGATTTATTTTATCCCACAAACCTGCATCAATTGTGCCGGGGGATATACAGTTTGCTCTTTTCGGAGCTTTTTCTACCGCGATTGCCCTTGTTAAACCTTCTATTCCTGCATTGATTGCTGATTGTAATGCTGATGCTGGCCCCGGTCTAGCTGATAAAAATCCGCTTATTAAGATAATTGACTTTTCCCATGGGATATCTCTAGCTACATAATATGATAAAAGAAGTTTTTGATTGATTGCCTTAATTATGTCCTCATCTTTTAAAGATTCTAATGAACCTATTGGCGTTTCAGCAGCAGTGACTACAATATGATCATAACTAGGATAATTTTTAAAATATTCTTTTAATTTATTACTATCAGTAGCATCTAAACTGCGATGTTTAATTTGGGGGTCTGCGTATTCCGTTCGAGAAAGTGTTTCTACGAGAAAGCTTTGTTTAAGATTCTGTGTTGCTGCTTTTCCAATCCCCGATAACCCGCCTACAACTAATATTCTTTCCATTCTATACCCCTTGTTATTACTAAATACAATCTTAGTTTAATTACTAATATGATGAGTACGCCCCATTAACCTTATTAATGTTGAGTACTTCAAATCATTGTTAATATGTCGAGATACGTTTTTTAACCCCTGTTGGCAACTCATCAAAATTTCTTGTAGTGCTTCTTCAGAACGATCATTAAATGTTGTGAATTCGCATCTAATAGTAGATGTGTTTTGTAAGCATCGAGTCTCATTATGTATAACGTTATATTCTTGAATTTTAATCAATCGGTATTTACAAAGCTTATTATCAAATGTCTTTAACTTTACCATTTGTTCATCAATTGAGTTGATGATTTTCTCTTTAATATCCCAGTTATTCTCACTAATGTATAAATTTATATAAGGCATATATGTTTATTCCTTTTTTATAGGATAAGTAAATTGTCAGTTAACTTTGTTGCAATTAACTTTGATAATATTAATATATCCTTTCTATTAAAGATTTTAACTGAGCATGATAGATTAACTGAGAGTCTCCCTCGAAAACGATCTAAATGCGCAACTATGCTATAGTTTGCATTTCGTCTGTCCACACACGTTGCGATATTATGAATAAAATCGTATTCAGATATTGACTTATATGAGCCACTATTTGTTACACAGGGACCAAGGCATGCATTTTGTGTTTCTTTAACTTTCTCTATTGATATATTCATTTTTTCAAAATCTAGAGATGGGTTTTTAGATTCTTCCTTAGCTATCTGATCATATTTTTGAGCAAGCGCAAGAAAACAAGTTGGAGCTTGATCGTGCGGCAAAAAAGCTACACCTATTTTGCAACCGTATGATTGATCCTCTAATGTTTTTCTTCGGCTATATGCTAGCCACCCAGCCTTACCTTTACGAAAGTCTTTTGATAAAATATCTGTTAATGTAGCTAAAACATAGCTACTGAATGAAATATTTAATTCTTTAATCTTTTTGCTAATCTCTGCCTGCTCCTTTTGAGATAGAATTATTTTCTGAAAATTGGTGTGTTGGAAAGTTGTATAGTTTGTAAAATTATTTATATTTTTATAAGATTCATTAGAGTTGGAAATATTACTCATAAGATCTCCAAGTGTAAATACCCCAAACTTAGTACACAACTCACGTAGAAAATCACGCTGCTTGTTTTAGTGTTTTATACTCAATCGGTGTCATGTTATTTAATGCCTCATGCGGTCTTTCGGTGTTATAAATCGTTAACCATTCTTCGGTTACCTTTCTTGCTTGTTCTAGATTATTAAATAGATATAAATCGAGTACTTCAGTACGACAGGTACGATTAAATCGTTCAATATAGCCATTTTGATATGGGCTACCGGGCTGGATATAATCAATGGTTATATCATGTGATTTAGTCCAATTTATAAAGGTTTTTCCTGTAAATTCTGGCCCATTATCGACCCGTATTTTTAATGGATACCCATGATATTCGGCCAGTTTATCTAAGTAACGGGTAATCCTTCCTGCGGGTAAGCTTACTGCAATATCAATACCTAACGCCTCACGATTAAAGTCATCGATGACATTGAATGTCCTAAAGCGACGTTGATTACGGCTACTGTCACTCATAAAATCCATTGACCAACATTCACCTTGTTTATTGGGGACTAATAACCTTTCCGGGCATCGTGGAGGAGTGCGTTTTTTACGCTTTACCCTGAGATTAAGCTTTAATTCACAATACACCCGATATATCCGTTTATGATTCCATTGATAGCCGAGCTTTCTGATACGATTAAAACACTTAGGAAAGCCCCAGCGTAAATGCCTATCTGTAATAGCATTCAACACCGAAACAATCACCGAGTCATCCTGCAACTTAGGTTGATAATAGTAAGCACAACGACTTAAACCAACAATGGCACAACTCATAGCAATAGTAACCAAATGATTTTGTTGTAGTTGCTGTGCCCACATTTTACGTGCCTTGGTGGGCACTAAAACTTTTTTATGATTTCTTCCTGAAGCTGTGATTTTAAGCTCAGTGTTGAATTATCCATGCCCTATTTACGGCACAACTCTTTAACAGGAATACCTGCCTCTGCTTCTTTTAAAATAGCTACGATTTGATGTTCAGTTTTTTTCATAATTGAATCCTCTTTTACTTTTATCATAGAGAATTTTCTACTTTTTAGCTGTACTATTTTAGGGGATAATTACAATTGCCGCATCATGTTAGTTAAAGACGGTGGAGTCTATTTGATGGTAAATACGCACAATAAAATGAGTATTGGTTATGCGAAAAATTGTAATCCTGATATTGATCCCGATTACTTTGATTACTCTAGTCGTCATCTTGGCGGTAGTGATTTTTTTGAATCTTTTGATCCCCATGACAAGATATTTGATTGGGTAATCAATTATCAATTAAATCTACAAATCAGTAGGAAAGGTAAAAAAATACTTTTATCCGCAGTACGTGGTGAATCCTATGAATTATCTGAATCAGCATGATAGAAAGAATGCTGACTTTTTAAATTGACTTATAAGCACAATAATTATTTGTTTTTTTTTGAATAAATGTATTTAACCCTATGGGGAAGTGACTTTTCCCTGTGAAAAACATTTCTCCTTTTTTAATTTACTGAAATGGAGAAATGGTATGTCAAAACCAACTAAAAAAACTGATGCTAAACACTTAAAGCACTATTATGGTATTGCAAAAATCTGTTTTTATATCATGGTCTTTAATATGGTCGTGCGCCTTGACCTTTGGGTTAGTATCGCAGGAATGATTGTTTTACTGCCGTATTTATTACAGAAGTTATTGTTAAAGAAATTGGATGCTGCTAAGTATCTAAATCTTTTTAATCACTATTTTAATGCGATTAAAAAAGTGCATCAAGAACCTAAGAGTATCCAAACGCAAGAAAATACCCATACACCTGCGCAGACGATTGAACCGACTCAATCAGAAACGAATGATTTTGTTGATTCTTCTTTTGAAGCCATTTGTCAAGATTGTCCGCAAAGTAATTTTATGTGGGATGTACCAGATTATCAATCAATACATCAGGAGGAACATGGTGAATATTAAAAAACATCTACTAGTGCTAGATGATGGCACGCAGTTACCCTTTCAAGCTATTAGACCTACTGCGAGTTATCTCACTGATAAAAAGGTTGTTAATCCCCTGAAGTCTAAATCACTCCATCATTGATGGTTAATTAATTGGGTTTTAATTCTGAAGAAAGCACCTGTTAGGGCTTTCTTCTATTTATCCCAAAAGAACTTCATAATTTGTAAAGTAAATATAACTAGGTGTTTTTTTAATACCTAATTAGGTATATAATTAAATCAGTTAAACTTCCAATAAGGAGTCTATGATGCAATTAAGTGGACAAGTTAAATCTATTACGTTTTTGAAAAATAATACAGGTGAAGTCATGAGCAAGTTAGCAGAGGATCGTCAACCCTTTGTTATTACACAAAACGGTGAAGCTAAAGCCGTTTTAATGGATGTTAATGATTATGACGAACAAATGCACAAAATTGCAATGTTGCAACGTTTGGTTGTTGCAGCTCAAGAAACGGAACAAGGGCAATATCGCCCAGTCGATGAAGTCTTTGCTGAAATTTTAGCAGAAGACAACGAGAGTTAACGATGACGGCTAATTATAGTGTAGTCATTGTTAAAAGTGCAGAGCGAGACATTAAGCATATTTATAATTACATCAAAAAAAATGACTGTATTGAAAATGCAAAATATGTGTTTAATCAACTTTTAAAAGCAATCAAAACACTTGAAATGTTTCCTCAACGGGGAGCTAATCTTGCAGAGTTTTATGGTACTCAGACAGTTAGCTATCGGGAAATTAGTTTTAAAGTCTATCGAATCATTTATCAAATTAATGAAAACAAAAAAACAGTTGTTATTCAGATGGTGATAGATGGTCGTCGAAATTTAAAACCAATACTAGAAGAACGTTGCAAGTAACGATCCATTTACATAATACTAATGCTCAAGCTGAGCATTAGTATTTTTGTAATCAAAATAAACAACTCTTATTTTCTATTAATCCTCGTTCATAAAGCCTAACTAGGTTTAAATCTCATGCATTGCAATTAATGTGAAGGCAATCCATGAAAATCAAATCCTTATTATTTATCGTCAGCATACTGGCGTGTAGCTTAACTGCACATGCTTCAGTGACTATTGTGACTGATAAACTACATCCACTACACAATATTCCTAATGATGCCGAAATTATTATGCTTGATGACAGCATCGAGCTTCATGCTACCTTATCCGACAATCTGCCCAATGACCCTGTACAGGCTGAGCAACTCGTCAAAGCACGGTTAACGGCGTTAGCAAACAGCTATCAACAAAACATGAAGCAAGCATTACAAGGTGCATTAGCGGCTTATCAGCTAGGTGTCATCAAAATTCCTACTGTGATTCAGGATAATCGCTATGTCGTTTATGGTGAATCAGATGTTTTAGCTGCGTTAGCGCTTATTAAGCAGCGAGGACAGGATGAACCGTAAACATTTCTCAATCACCGTATTAGTAGCCTTTTTTGCAACGTTCAGCGTCAATGCCAAAATTAATACAGTCGATATTTCCGTATCAACGCTGTCTCCAGATTGCCTCGAATACCGAATTGCCGGTATTTGTTATTGGCTTTTGTGTACACCATTAGGTTGCAAAATCAAAACATCGGTAAAAGTCAAACACTATGTCCCTGATGCTGTGGTCACAAGCTATGTCAGTAGGGGCGACAGCCCTTGGACCGAAACGGCTATTATGGGAACCCCTGTACCTGGTGCACAAAGTGGAAGTTATGCAACATCCAATCAAGCTAACGAAAATGCCATTGCTAAATTTAATAACGTTGATGTGATTGGTCATCCGAGTAGCAGCTTATTCAACCAGTTTGTGAGTAGTTACGGCTATAGCTGCCAAGGGGCAGGCCAATCCTTTATTCCTTATTTTATTTCAAACCTTGATACCGTGGCTTGGCGTTACAACGTGCCCGAAGTCGCCTATCCAGAATCGTTAATCCCAGGAACGCGAGAAATCGGTACACGTACTTCAGCAAATTTATGGGGCAATGTTTATCCGCGTGGCGGTTTTACGCATCAAGCCGATGATTACAAAGCAGCCGCAACCAATGCACAACGAGCAGGCGATATCGTCACGCGCCGTGGACAACCGCATGTTTACTTGCCACTCCTTGCCAACAAAAAAGACGGCTATTGGCCTGCTGGTGAATTAATTGAGAGCAAAGCGTCCACCGGAAAATGGCAGGCACTGACCCCCAAACCATCATCCAGTTGCCAAGTGTTTCCCGACAACCAAACCCTACATGAACAAGCTGACGATGGGGCTTATGCATGGACGTTATGGCGACCTTATAGCTGCTGTAAACGCCGTGGGCAAACTTTTTTATATAGCATTGATTTTTAATAAGGACCCAAACATGATTGATTTATATAAACGTACGTTGCTTATTAGTTTGTTAAGTCTGGTTGGATTTACTGTACCAATGACCAGTTATGCGATTCAAACCCAAATCGATGACACCAGTATTAATACGAGTGGTGCTGTCATTGATGATTATGTTTTTTACAACATCGGTGGTGGTCGCGCGGTATCTATGTCAAAGCACAACAACATGCAAAGTATCAAAATTGGTGCGGGTTGGAATAGTAACTTAATTTGTGGTGACATGAACTTGGAAACCACCCTACAAAACCAACTCAACGGCGTAACGAATGGCTTTCAGCAAATCATGGGTAACGTCATTAACAACGCGACCAGCGCTGTAGCCTCATTACCCGCCATGATATTACAACGGGCTGATCCCGCGCTATATAATCTGTTAACCAATGGGATCTTACAAGCTCGCTTAGATTATGACCGTTCAAAACTCACTTGTCGTGCGATGACCGAAAAAATGGCAGATATGGCCGGTGGTAGCTATGGTTGGGGGCAACTTGCTCAAGGGACTGCATTATCGAGTGCGGTGAGTCAAAACAAAGATGCGGTTGATGCGATTGATAAAACGGAAGCTGACAAAGGCAATAATGGCGTGCCGTGGGTGGGTGGCAGTAATGCCGGTGGCAAAGGGCAAAATCCAATAAAAGTCGTGTCTGATGTGACAAAATCAGGGTACAACTTACTTAATGGTCGTACAGTGACGGACAACAACAGCACCAATAAAAGCCAATGTGGTAATAATCTCGTCTGCCAAACTTGGTCATCTCCTGAAAAAGCGAGTAACTTTGCCGTGCGAATACTCGGTGAACAAGTGCATCAAACGTGCGAAGGATGCACGAAAACCCAAACCACCGCAGGCGTTGGATTAACACCACTCATTCAAGAAACCTACGAAGAAAAACTCAAAAATATTCAGGATTTAGTCTCTGGTAGTCAACGTATGACCTTTGAAAATCTGCAAAATGCGGGCAGACAATCGCTGCCCATTACCCGTGGTGTGATAGAAGCGCTTCGTGATGAGCCTGATTTAGACATGATGACAACTCGTCTTGCTTCTGAAGTCGCGTTATCGTCTGTCATGGAGCAAGCACTATTACTACAGCGTGTAATGATCACCGGTAGCAAAGAGCCGAATGTCGCAAGTAATGATTTAGCTCAGAGTGCTCTAGCACGAGAAAACAGCATACTAGAGCAAGAAATCAACAACCTTAATGCGGAGCTAGATTTACGACAAAAACTCGCTAATAACGCTGCCAAAACTATTTTAGACCGTCACCAAATTCGGAGTGAGAACTCTCGCACTATTTACCAAGGTGATCCAGATCGTAATCGCTTACAACAAATCCAAAAACCAAGCGAATAGAGGCTATTCTTGTAACTACCCCCTAAAATAGTACAGCAAAAAAGTAGAAAATTCTCTATGATAAAAGTAAAAGAGGATTCAATGATGAAAAAAATGACTGAACATCAAATCGTAGCTATTTTAAAAGAAGCTGAAGCGGGTATTCCCGTTAAAGAGCTGTGCCGTAAATATGGCATGGGTAATTCAACTTTTTATAAATGGCGAGAAAAATATGGCGGTATGGAAATTTCAGACATCAAACGTCTAAAAGAACTCGAAGCGGAAAACCGCAAGCTTAAGCAGATGTTTGCCGAACTGAGCTTAAAATCCCAGCTTCAGGAAGAAATCATAAAAAAGCTTTAGTGCCAACTGGGGCACGTAAAACGTGGGCACAGCAACTACAACAAAATCATTCGGTTACTATTGTTATGAGTTGTGCTATTGTTGGCTTAAGCCGTTGTGCTTACTATTATCAACCTAAGTTACAGGATGACTCGGTGATTGTTTCGGTGTTGAATGCTATCACAGATAGGCATTTACGCTGGGGCTTTCCTAAATGTTTTAATCGTATCAGAAAGCTCGGCTATCAATGGAATCATAAACGGATATATCGGGTGTATTGTGAATTAAAGCTTAATCTCAGGGTAAAGCGTAAAAAACGCATTCCTCCACGATGCCCGGAAAGGTTATTAGTCCCCAATAAACAAGGTGAATGTTGGTCAATGGATTTTATGAGTGACAGTAGCCGTAATCAACGTCGCTTTAGGACATTCAATGTCATCGATGACTTTAATCGTGAGGCGTAAGGATTACCCGTTACTTAGATAAACTGGCCGAATATCATGGGTATCCATTAAAAATACGGGTCGATAATGGGCCAGAATTTACAGGAA
>NZ_LZGV01000070.1:0-5036 GCF_001690265.1 Gilliamella sp. HK2 | reverse complement strand
CGCTACCCAGTCCGACGCACACAGTGCCGATACCGACAGTCAAGACCAACTTAAAGCCAACTTAAGCGAGCTAACCCAAAGTGGCCTACTGGCCTATGCGCAAGAAGGCATTGCCTTAACCAGCCCAGAAAACATCCAACTGACAACAGGTAATAGCTTAACCCTAACCAGTGAAAACCAAACCGATATCAACGCATTAAAAAACATCACCGTATCATCTGGCGACGCAATAGGGTTATTTGCCCATAAATCAGGCATGAAGCTATTTGCTAACCAAGGCGATATTGCAGTGCAAGCCCAAAATGCCAACCTCAATATGGCGGCTAAGCAAGATATAAAAATAGACAGTGTTGATGGTGAAACACAGATAACAGCTACTAAAGCGCTGACCCTAATCTGTGGTGGCTCTTATATCAAAATCAGCAGTGCAGGCATTGAACTAGGCACGCAGAATAATGTTTATCTTAAATGTAATGTGATGCAGAAGATGGGAACAGCACACATGAACATTAAAACAAAATTACCGCCAATTTGCACAGGTGTTCAGGAGAACTCAGCAAATGAACATGCTATTTTTGTGGAAAGATAATAATGAAAAATTCAATACCTGATAACGAAATTAGCCAAACAATTACTCAGCATCTAATGCAGTTTGGTAAATTACATTTACTTGTTGATCCTAAAATCAATGATGTATTCTTTTTAAAAAATAATTTTGATTTTGAGTCAATTGTCCCAGTTCGTGATAGGCAAGATACCGTATCGACAGATTATGAATGCTTACAGCTTTGTACAATATCCAAACAATCAATAGCCGAAAATACGCAATCGAAGCCAACATCGATTTTAGAGAATATTATTCAAAACTTAAATGACAAAAAATCTGCAGCGATTGCGATCTTATTTTCACTATATCCAATTGATTATATTCAAAAACAAATTAGTAATGCCATGTTTATGCGGTATGATGGAAGCTATTATCTTTTCCGTTTTTATGATCCCAAAGTATTAAATCATTTAGTTAGAATTTTTAATCAACAACAATTAGATAACTTATTCGGTGTAATTGAGTATTGGTATTATTGGCATGATAACTATATCGAACTACATCATAAACCAGAAATAATATTATCTGATATTGATTACCAAATAGATTATCGTCAATGGCAACAACTTAATATTGCACAATCATATAATTATTATGAGCATATCACGATAAAACAACAAAATAACGAATTAACTGTAGAGCAAAAAGATATATTAAATAGGTTGTTAGATTGGATATATATAGCAAGTTACACGCAACCTGATAAACAAATTCTCAATTATATGGTTAGCTATATCATGGCTCAACCACCGATCTTTTTTCAATCAATAGATAAAGATTTATGTGCTAACCTTATTAATAATAAAGATATTAATAAAATTAAAAAATATTTTAATGAATGGCAAGAAGGAATAAAACATGGGATCGCTTGATAATTTGCTAGGACTATTGAAGAAAAATGAACAAAATCCAGGTAAACGTTGCCCTAGTTGTCAAGACAAAGAAGGTAATTTATTTGTGCTACCAACTCGTTTGTCTATAACGGGTTATTTATCGCGCAACGATATACCACCATTACCAGATTTTGTGCAAAAAAAAGTTATAGATATGCCATTAGCACATTCTAAATATTGTTTACAAACACTTAGACAAGGTTATTTATACGTTTTAGAACATCGTAACACGGGCAAAATATGGCGGGTATTTACCTCTAGCCCTGAAGGGTGTTTGATTGAACATAAAGATATTGAAAATGTAAGTAATATCCCGCCTACCTATACCTGCAATATTGCATTGGATGGAGCAGATGCATCATATATTAGTTTTAAAGAAAGTGAAAATATCATTAAGATCTATTTTATATTTGCACCTAATAAAATCAGTGCAAAGATATTAGCGCAATGTGAAGATCAGGATCTCTATTTATTTGACGGCATAACACCCGACGAAATTCGCAATGGCGTTAAATCAATATTGCCAGATGAATTTTCACCCAATATTTTAGAATTTTCGACAACAGAAAAGCTAGCAACTCAAGAGAAATTTTTAAATAACACATCTTGTTGGGGTAATCAAATAGGTGAGCGATATCAAGCATACCAAGAAAAACAGAGCGTAGAATTTGTCTACTACAATCGTACAAATTTTAATGATGAATCCATAGGTAAGAATTTTTATCGTTATTTATCGATATACAAAAAGCTGAAAAAACGTCAAGGTGCAGCTATTGTTGTCAACGATGCTATCGGCATCACTCAAAGCTTAAATAATCGCCGCAATCAAGCATTACAACAAAATATGAAACCATGGATGGAATCTATAGATGAAGAAGGTATTTCTAACGAACATCGCTTACTAATTTATAGACAGCTCTATGGGCTTAGAGAATCATTTCGTCAAATGCGCATTAAACAAATGATAGACAAGCAAAATGAACATTATAACTACTTAAGAATATGCGGATCACATGCCGAGCTATCCGATGAGATGAAAGAAATTTTTAATAGATATATTGATGAAGATCAAGAACGGTATGAGAAAAACATTGATAAGATCTATACCGAAGAAATCTCAGAAGATGAATTTAAAGGAAAATATTGGAATCGATTGTCACAAGAAAAGCTCGATACCTTTAAAAAAAATTTTGATGAAGAAAGTCAATTTGCCGAAAAAAAGGCAGAAAGCCATAGCCAAGATTATATAAAGTGGTTAAAGTCTAAACACTTGCTACTAGCACTGGATCTTTATGACTCTGACAAGAAACTTGATGGCATTCAGTTTACTCTGCAAGTCAGTGCATGTCTCTGTGGGGCAAGCGGCTCACCTTCTGCAAGAAAACAAATTGATAAATGGTGGAGTGCCCCCAGAATTACCCGTGCAAATTTATGTTGGCGTTTATATAGTTTTAATCTCACAAGCATAATCGATACAATTAACGATTATCTGGATCTGCAAGAAAAAATCATCATTACTGATGATCCTATTACAAATACTGATCACCTATCAACGGTTGATACCGCCGTTGATTTACTTAATAAAATCACAGACCATATTAATCAAACGGGTCCCATAATTGATGACTTGGCGGCACGTGGCTTACCTATTGCGTTATTATCAATCTCATTTGCTGATTTAGTACGATATTTTTTAAAGGTAACTTCAACACAGGCTGAACAACGAGTTCTTAACTTTTTTGGTAATATGATTTTGTCTAGAATTAATAAAGAAGCGCGAAAGCTGTATGGTTTACGCATTAATATTTGTGGAAAAAGCTTTACCGCTGACCCAGTAAAAGGCGCTGGACAAATAACCCGTAGAGCAAGCGAGCATTTTCAAAATGCCGATCTGGTTAATACCCGAATTGCAATGATTGTTTTCGGATTTAGCGCCTATGATACAATCCGAAAAATTACACAAGGCAAATGGAAAAATTGGCGAGAGCGCGCTGAACTTCTCGCATCAGGGATGACGACCATCGCTGCAACATTCCAAATAGGAACCAGTGTTGTTGAATGTTGTATCGGTAACAATCCCAAAACAATGACGGCAATTACAACGCGTAATGCCTTTGGTCGGATATTTTTATGGGGTGCGACCTTATCGGCAATGGCGGGGGGAATGTCGGTGTGCTTTGATATTATGGATGGTAATTCCGCTCTAGATAAAAACAATGGCGTGGTTGCTATCGGATATTATGCTAGAGCAATGGCAACCTTTGCGCTCAGTATATCACAATTCCTTGTGGCATTAGGCGCTTTAGTTCCATGGCTAGAAAGAATTGTAAATGAAAGTATTAAGCGAACCTTTTTGGTTAGAGTGGCAGCCGTTGGTCTATTATTAGGGCAAGCAGTAACAATAAAATCGGTCGCTATTATTCTTGCTCGCATTAATTTTTTTATAACTTTTTTTACTGTGGTAGCCACTATCGCAATTATCATCTTTGACGATAATGTGTTGCAAAAATGGTTAGATCGTTGCTGCTTTAGTAAAGATGCCAAGCGTGATCAATTTGATGACTTAACCGAGGAGCTAAGTGAGTTTCATCAAGCAATTCAGGGGACATTTTAATGTATATTGGTGAATATTTATTTTGGTTAAGTAGTGCAATTAAAACCGCAACCCGTAAAAAGTTGAAAATGGGCTATTTTAGCGGTGATATGAATTTAAGCGAAGTCACCAAAGATTATACTAAAGAGCCGGTCAGTAATAATCCACGTCCGATAGGGCCTTATTATGCTTATAACGATCGTTATTTAGAGATACGAGGGGGAATGTTTGAAAATTTTCGGGGGATTATTACTTGGATTAGTTTAGCTATATTTTTTATTTCAGCATCAGGAGGTTATTTCGCACTTAAAGTAGCTTTAAAATTATACAATAATGAATGGGATAATAATAAAATTAGTTCTGGAATATTTGCAATGGTATTTTTTGCAATCATTTTTTTAGTCTCTTCTTACCTATGCATCCGCTACTTCCGTTATATCTGTCGCTTGGAGCTATTTACGCTTCGCCATATTCGGGTGCGATTTAATCGAGTAACACGGCAAGTGTATATACAACGTCCAAAATATTGTGGCGGCACTGCGGTGTTTAAATGGGAACATATTATACCCTCTAATTTTGGCGAGACTGGCTCGGATATGGGTGGTACTAACTTAGTTAATGTGTTCTCCTTTCACCCTTATAAAACCGGCTTTCCCGTTGCACAGTCCGTAGGGGTAGGTAAAAACACTTATAATCCTCAAGATTATAAAGACGAGTGGGAATTTATTCGTCGTTATATGGAAGACGGTCCGCAAAACCTGCCCAAACCACGCTTAAGCACCCATTTACCCATGCCTTTTCACGGTATTGAGGGGCATATTAGCCCGATGATTCATCTGGCAAAAAATAACCCCAGTGTGATCATAATTTTAATGTTAATCCCCGTCTTTTTAATCTTATTACCATTTTATACTATGGGTTACTTTATTTCGGAATGCCTATG
>NZ_LZGV01000069.1:0-5420 GCF_001690265.1 Gilliamella sp. HK2 | reverse complement strand
CAATTTCACTATACCATTCGCTTTCGTAATTGATTAATAAGCGACTTAATGCCGTAAATAGCATCGGTTTATCTGCAATACCTTTAAAACTCGCTTCTTTTATACTGGTATATATTTTTGTTTCAATATGGTATTGCTTATCAAGAATAGATAATGTTTCTTTTATTGTTGGTTTATATTGCGATAATGAATGGTTGTCTTTATTACGTTTTAACGATTTGTCTGCGCCAAGGTAGAGTTCTTTTAATGTGGCCGTTTCTTTTATCTGCATAAAATCAAACCAATCCCAACAACTGACCCGCTTAGCACCTTCACCATTCACTAACACCCAACCACTTCTTTTTCGGTTTTTATCATCAAGTACATCGACTTTTAACCACAAGTTACCTTGGGCATCTATTGCTCGATTGTCGCTTAGCGATAACTTTGCATCATTCATCTCGACCCGTAATGCTGTGTGTACTAAAAATGGGGTATTTACATTACCACTCTCCATTTAGTTTGGTGCTACTTTTAAAATATTTTCCTTTAATTAATAATTTTCCTCTTGTCCAAAAACAACTGCTCACATCTATTGCAAGATAAAAATAACTATTTATTAATTTTCTTTTTCAGGAAGTAATTTTGCTTTCGTTGCAAAATAATATTCTCCGTTAGGAGCAGTAATTAATTCCCAAATTAAATTATCTTCTTGTAGTCTAATAATAGCTATACCATTTTTACCGCCAAAAGTACTATCAAAATGAACCTTAATTTGATTATTAATTAACTTAGATGCAAAAGGTATAGGGCAATCTATTTTATTACCATAATTAACAATAGAACATAATTCCCCTATTACTATTGTCAATTTTTAATTGTATAGAAAAAACACTATAAGATATTTCATTTTTTTCTAAATAGATTTCTTCAGTCCAAGTTTGTTCAATATCTAAAGCACAGGCATAATCTAAATGTAATAAAACAAACAAAACAAATAATATATTGCGCTTAAAACTAGTCCTCTTTAATGGCTAATTTAGTATAATATGCTTTCCTTATGTCAGTAATACGCGTTAATAATTTATTTTTATCAGAAATAGAATTTATAATAAGAGCTGTCGCTTCTCCCATTTTCCCATCAATAATATCGCCAATACCAACCTGCTGAATCAGCAGAATATGATAATTTATCAGAAATCCAGAAATAATTAATTACAACATCAATAACTGAAAATGAAGAATATTTTGCATAATTTTTCTTTCAAGTTAATTGCATCAATCCTCTGCATTTATATTTTGAAATTAAAATAGTCAATTAAAACTGTTTAACATCATTGGTTCAACAGAATTTTTTTCACATTTATAGTTATTTAAACGTTTTCCATTTTGGATTATTTGAATAGACTCATTTTTTGGTTGAGTATTTATCAAGTATTGAGTATTTTTATTAACAAAAGTTATTATATGAGCACTTCCATCTTGATTAGTTAATTCTTTTATTAATTCTAATTTTATATTTGATTTATTTCCAAATCGATACAGTAAATTATGAGTTACATAATTGTAGCAAATTGATAATTGATTATTACCAATTCGACAACCGAACGCATCTTTTTCATTCTGACTCTTTTTACAAAGAGTTGAATCTTTATAAAATATATTTTGATTATAAAGTGTGATAATATCTTCATATCCCATTGAAAGTAATTTAGTATAAAACTTATCTTGCCAAACTGTATCTATATTTGTTTTTAACAAATTCTTAGCTAAAAACAAAATAAAATAATCTGTATATGAAAGGGTAGCTTTGTTAATAAAAGAATCTTGTTTTTTTGATAAAATAGTTTCAATAAATTTATCAGTATTATCATCAATATTTTCAATTGAATAATCAGTAACCTGTCCAAGGGAAAAATCTAAGTATATTTCTCCTATTTTAATTAACTTCTTATTTTTACTTGTTAAATAAGTTATTTTTGCAGGGCTTTGC
Source organism: Gilliamella sp. HK2 (assembly GCF_001690265.1). Lineage (NCBI taxonomy): Bacteria > Pseudomonadati > Pseudomonadota > Gammaproteobacteria > Orbales > Orbaceae > Gilliamella > Gilliamella sp. HK2. The sequence continues at coordinate 3,448 of NZ_LZGV01000069.1, read as the reverse complement.
ATACCACCAAATTTATCAAAAATGGATATAATTCCCAAGTCTGAAATCTCAATTGAAGGATTCATCCCTCCTATATAAATATAATTATTTACATTTCCATCTATGTCCAAGTTCAAATCAATTTGCGAAATTATACCTTCTTCAGGTTTACTGAAACGGCAATATGTATATTTACCATTGAATTTATCGCCATTGATAAATTGCCCTTTAAGATCATTTGATTTTGTTTCACTACATATTTGAGCATATAAAGGAAAATTCAAATAAAACAAAATAATAAAAATAATTTTTTTTTCATGTTAATTTTCCCTTTGTAATGTTGTATAGAAATCTTTTAAAGCTGTTTCAACTTCTTTTACTTTATTTTTGTTATTTTCATACCATTTACTATTAACCATTGCGCTTGTATCAAAAGAATAGTTATCAAACTTAATATCGTGATATAAAAGACAGTTCTTAATATTAAACTTATCGTATAAAGTGATAAGTGCCTTATTTCTTTCTACAACATGGTTATATCCACCATTTACAGCCATGGTAACTTTAAGAAAGTCATTATTTGCTGCAATGCTATTAATATTTCCCCACGCACTTCCATTTATCCAATACCAAAATGCAGATTTTATTGTAAAATCTAAAGTAGAACATACTATATCCGGGTTATCTTTAAGTGTGTTGTTATTAATATATTTACCGAAAGAGTCATAATTATAGTTATGGGTAATTTGAATAAGTCCTCTACCATGATAATTTGCGCCTCCTTTATAATTGTTCCAATGAGAAGGCGTTGAACCATCCTTATTTTTATATTCTTCTGCTGTTCTAAAAAAATCACTTTCACATAATATCTGCGATATAAAATGCGCTTTCTGAAGACAGCTAGTAACATTGTGTTGAGTAAAATACTTATTCAATTTTAAAAGAAACGTACTTAATGATGTATTTTTCAAATCGTTATTCATTTTATAAAATAATCCGTTACGCAAAATATCATTAGGCATTATTGATTTAAATTGATCTTCAGTTATATGCTTATTACACACACAACTTTCAAAATTAAAAATATGCATTGTTACAGGATGAATAAACCACGCCTTACCATTATCGCTAAGCGTGGCTGGTGGGGTGGTATCTGCAGGGGGAGTTGTGGTATCCGTTGTCTCGCCATTTTCTTGGGAGGTGTCATTTTGTTGGTTTAGCTTGGCTAAGCCTTTAGCAACATCATCCCACCATAACATTTTTTGATTTGTTCAGATATTATTCTTGCATAGTCAAATTAATGTACTTGTAAAGCCGACGAATGAACCCATTTAACAATTAACTTCTGGGTTTTAGTTAAATATCGAATTTGATAAAAATCGTCTCGGTACTGTAATAACTCTACCTTGTCATCTTCAATTAAATACATTTTAGTTTTTGAGTTTTCCAAAGCATCATCATATAAATAAGCCTGTTTAATAGCTATCTTTTTAATTATTGGTTTTCTATCAAGAAGATTATGCTCATTTGTCACCAATAAATAATTTAAATTTTTATTATAAATTTTACGCTGCACCATATCACAACCAATACATTGATCTTCTAATATTATTTGATAATATTTCTCCTTTTCTTTATAAAGTTTTTCATACCACTTTCCTCCATCAAGAAAACGATTAATTAATTGATCATTGGTTTTCTTATAATCACATAACTGAGAACCATCGCTTAAAATTTGTTTCCCTTTAGCTTGAATAATATGATTTTTTATTTCATAAAGCGAATAACACTTATTAGGTGTAGAATTATATTTTAATGTCATCAATAAATAATTTTGACCCAAAAATTTGTCAATTGATAAGATTGATTCATCAATTTCATCATTCAACTCCATGGGTACTTTAATTTGTTGACAATCAGAACTATTATCAAAACAATGATAAATTGATTGTTTTATTTTATTAAATTCTATACTTCCATATGAATGTGTCGTTAGGAAATAAAAAAATAATATTGATATTTTTACTAATTGCATATTATTGAATAATATTTAATTATTTAATTTACATTAATCATCTAATTCTTCTAGCTCCTGATTCTGTAATAACTTGTTATTTTTATATATACTTAATTGATTATCTCGAATAATGTAATAATAATCATTGTTTTGAAATTGATACCCTAATAAGCGATGAGATGAATAATGATTTATAGTTTCCCCTTTTAAAAATATATATAGCTGATCCTTCTTTCTCGTTCCTTCATAATAAACATTTTTACAGTCTAATTCCCCCTCTTCGCAACAATAGGATATTTTAATATTATATTTTAAAGAGTTATATTTAGTTGTATACAGACAAGAATGATTAAAATCATTAGCTAAACAAACAAAAGATAGTAATGGCATTATAATGAAAATTATTTTCATATTTCTTTATATTCTCCATCCAAATGACTATATGTAGTATATTTATTATTTTTAAATAAATAATATTCCGAACGTCTTCGATTATTAACGCCTTGATTAAATTTTCCTTGGGAGTTACTCCAAGATAACCATGCTTCCTCTAATGAATTATAAGTATAAGATCCTTTTGGATTATTTATCATTTTTACTACAGTTGAACTCTTAAATCCTCCAATGCCAATATTAAAAGAAAAAGCAACTAAAGCATCAAATTCATATTGATGAAGTGTTATTTTTATATTTTCGGAAACAACCTTAATATAACCTTTTAAATTTAAATCATTAGAAAGCAATTTTTCTGCTGTAGCTTCATTTATACCATTTTTATATAGTTCAAACTCTTCAGAAGATTTGATCAAATGCCCAATACCAATAGTAGCTCCTTTAGTATAATTTGTAATAGTTTTACCTGTTTGATCATCATACGGCTTCAATCTTAATCCTTCCCATTTTTTTAGAAATGCAATTCCTTTTTTGCTAAATTTGATTTCTTTATAAGCGGCTAGCTGCATAATAGTAACAGGATGAATAAACCACGCCTTGCCATCATCGCTAAGCGTGGCAGGTGGGGTGGTGTCTGTTGCGGTGGTTGTAGCAGTTGTGGCACTGGTTGCCTCGCCATTTTTTGGGGGCGTGTCGTTTTGTTGGTTTAACTTCGATAAGCCTTTAGCCACTCATCCCACCATAACATCTTTTTTATCTTCTCTTTGGTCTTTTCCCAAGCTGTTACTTGTTTTTCTAATGCTTCCATTTTGGCATAAGATTCAAACTGTTCTTTAGTCAGCTTTTTCGAGGGTGATTCTTTATAATCTGCAGGAAAACGGCTTATTTCTCGTCTTAGTGTTTCAAACCCTTTCGCTTCAGGGGAGTCCTTTGCTTTACCTACACGGCTTAAATATGCATCTAATTTTGCTTCGTCACCCGTTTGTAAATACGCTAATATATTTTTAGCATTTTCCGTCAGCTCGCTGTTTAACGCTTCCCATTTCGGCATTTTGCCTT
>NZ_LZGV01000068.1:0-2630 GCF_001690265.1 Gilliamella sp. HK2 | reverse complement strand
TTTTAATGGATACCCATGATATTCGGCCAGTTTATCTAAGTAACGGGTAATCCTTCCTGCTGGTAAGCTTACTGCAATATCAATACCTAACGCCTCACGATTAAAGTCATCGATGACATTGAATGTTCTAAAGCGACGTTGATTACGGCTACTGTCACTCATAAAATCCATTGACCAACATTCACCTTGTTTATTGGGGACTAATAACCTTTCCGGACATCGTGGAGGAATGCGTTTTTTACGCTTTACCCTGAGATTAAGCTTTAATTCACAATACACCCGATATACCCGTTTATGATTCCATTGATAGCCGAGCTTTCTGATACGATGAAAACATTTAAGAAAGCCCCAGCGTAAATGCCTATCTGTGATAGCATTCAATACTGAAACAATAACCGAATCATCCTGTAACTTAGATTGATAATAGTAAGCACAACGGCTTAAGCCAACAATGGCACAGCTCATAGCAATAGTAACTGAATGATTTTGTTGTAGTTGCTGTGCCCACGTTTTACGTGCCTCAGTTGGCACTAAAGCTTTTTTATGATTTCTTCCTGAAGCTGGGATTTTAAGCTCAGTTCGGCAAACATCTGCTTAAGCTTGCGGTTTTCAGCCTCAAGCTCCTTTAAGCGTTTGATATCCGACATTTCCATTCCGCCCTATTTTTCCCGTCATTTATAGAAAGTTGAATTACCCATGCCATATTTACGGCACAGTTCTTTAACGGGAATACCTGCTTCAGCTTCTTTTAAAATAGCGACGATTTGATGTTCAGTCATTTTTTTCATAATTAAATCCTCTTTTACTTTTATCATAGAGAATTTTCTACTTTTTTGCTGTACTATTTTAGGGGGTAGTTACAGGTCCCTTTTTCAGCACTTTCATCATCACAAAGGTAATTTGTAAACTGATAAGATTTAGAATTAATACGAAACCAAGCCTCGTCTACAGATGTTTTATTTAAACAAGGCTCTTGAGCATAACAAATAACACTGGTTGTCACCATGGCTATTAATAGTGTTATTTTTTTCATAAAAATCTGATTCCTTATTACTATTTTTTATTGTAAGTTTTATTAATATATTTTTTTACTTCTGTTGCGGTTTTATATTTGAAAGAAGATATAGTTGAATCAGACATACCTTCCATTCCAGTTAACTCTCTATCATGATAAAGAGTCATATTTTTGACAAATTTATTCTCTTTATTATTTGATTTGTTATATGCATATACTTGATACAATTTTCCATATGTACCAACTCCACGACTATTTATTTCCCATGAAATAATAACAAAAACAGTTTTATCTTTTAGCACCTTATCAAAAAATACTGACTCGACTTGTGGCTCTCCGCCTTCTATTTCATAGTTGTCTATTATTTGAAATTTTTCTAATTTAAAATCATCTAGATATTTCAAAACAAAATCAACAGAACCATTATCTTTTCTAGTAAAAAATAATTCTCCATTTTTATACCAAGATATATTAAACGGCCCATGTATAATAGTAGCACCTTCTTCACTAAAGGCTAAAGATGAAAAAATTAACCCAAAAACAAGCCATAACACACCTATTTTTTTTAACATCTTTTTACTCCTCATCTAAACCAAGTAATCTAGCAAGCCGATTAAATCTTTGTTTCCTATCATTATATCCATTTTGACCACCATTAACGAGCTGAGTTACTTCTTGCACTGTTCCTGATTTAGCAAGGTCTTTTAATTTAACAAAATGATTTATATCGCGATTGGGCCTACCTGTTTTAGTAAACCAAAATACAAAGGCTGATTCAATTCCATATTGTGTTGAACTTATTAATAAATCAGGATTAGCAACAAAATCTTGAATATCATCGGGATTATTTTTGTTATGAACATTTGTAAAATTATTATAGGCATCTTTACCTGTTAATTGAATCATTCCTCTACCTCTATAACGATAACCATCCCCTGATGATTCATCACCATTTCCCATTCTATTTGCATAAACATAATTTGCCAAATTTTCAGGATTTCTTTCATAATAAGAAGTATTAGTCCATAATTTAGGCCTAAGCTGTCCTAAATCACAGCTATCTTTTAGTTGGTTATATTTCCCTCCCTTACAACCATATACTTGCTTCATTCTAGATGAGCTAAAATATAATTTTTCACTATCTGATTTAAATCCACTTTCATGCCCAATTTGTGAAAGGAAATGAGCTATTTCTTTAGATTCAACTAATCCATACACTAAAGCATATTGATTGAGATAAGGTAAAATTTCAGCGTAATAACTTTTTACCCCTGTTGGATGAGAGGCGATTAGCATTTCCATTGTTATCATTGAATCATTAGCAATAAATGCTCCCATCGCCACCGGATGAATAAACCACGCCTTGCCATCAGCGCTAAGCGTGGCTAGTGGGGTGGTATCTGCAGGGGAAGTTGTGGTATCCGTTGTCTCGCCATTTTCTGGGGAGGTGTCATTTTGTTGGTTTAGCTTGGCTAAGCCTTTAGCAACATCATCCCACCATAACATCTTTTTTATCTTCTCTTTGGTCTTTTCCCAAGCTGTTACTTGTTTTTCTAATGCTTCCATTTTGGCATAAGATTCAAACTGTTCTTTAGTCAGCTTTTTCGAGGGTGAT
>NZ_LZGV01000067.1:0-31660 GCF_001690265.1 Gilliamella sp. HK2 | reverse complement strand
TGCCCAAGGGAATACGATTAGGACATTCAAACTGTTAAAAAATAAGACAGTGTTTGCCATATTAGAGCGGTTTAATCAACAAGGTATTAAAACTAACCATATTGAAATATCCACCGATGGTAATGTAAAAAATCAATATCTGGATAATCAAGGCAATATATTATTAACCACTGACGAGGTTAAAGACCAAAACGCCCCTCAACTTTATGATGACTTACCATTCAACCCAGATGGTTTTGACATAATACTGCAAGAGGGAAATACACAACAGAGCTAGTATCACGCTTATTTTTTATTTTCATTTTGGTAGAGGTAAAAATGCATGATTAATAAGTACAAATAATAATTTAAAGAAACTTAAATTAAAAATGTATGATATTAACCAGAATATTTTCTTTATATCATACATTGGGTATGGCAAAAAGAGTAACTTGACAGACATTTAAAATCAGGTAACGATATAGCTATTGAATTGTCTTGATATTAATTATATAGCTATGACTAAAACACATTTGTGTTACCCTATCTCTCCTCTTAATTTTAGCGATGACCAAATAAATATCAGCTATCTAAAACAGCAGCTTGAAGCTTTTCAACAATGGTCTATGATTCAATTTGAGCAACAAGTTGATATTGATATATTAGTCTATTTACGTAGTCAATTTATTGATCGTTTGCTTGAGCGCCTATGGTGTTTTTATCAAATTCCTAAACATGTATCTTCTTTTTTTAAACGTAATCGTATTGCTTTAATCGCTGTTGGCGGTTATGGTCGTGCTGAATTACATCCTTTATCGGATATTGATATTTTGATTTTAAGTGATTATCCGTTGGTAAAAGAGATTGAAAAACAGATTAGTGATTTAGTTCGTTTGTTATGGGATTTACATTTAGATATAGGGCATAGTGTTAGGACATTAAGAATTTGTTTACAAGAAGCAAAAAACGACATTACCATAATGACCAATTTGATTGAATCAAGGCTTATTTCGGGCAATCAATTATTGTTAGATGAGCTACATAAACAAATTTTTAGCGATAAAATTTGGCCTTCTCGAGCTTTTTATAAGGCAAAAATCCAAGAACAACATGAACGCCATAAGCAGTATCACAGCACCTCTTATAATCTTGAGCCTGATTTAAAAAATAGCCCCGGCGGTTTGCGAGATATGCAAACTATTCAATGGATAGCAATTCGTCATTTTGGTGGTGAATTTTTACAAAAAATGGCTGATTTCAAATATTTAACCCATGAAGATATTGCAGACTTTAAAACTTGTCGTAAGTTTTTATGGCGAATACGTTTTGCCCTTCATTGTGTAATTTCACGTTATGATAATCGTCTGTTATTTGATCGCCAGCTTAGTATTGCCAACATGCTAGGTTACAAAGGTGAGGGCAATGCGCCAGTAGAAAAAATGATGCATGACTATTACCGAGTTGCACACAATATTACAGAACTTAATCAGATGTTATTACAACTGTTTTATGAATCTATACTTGAGCATCCCCCCAAAAATAAACCTTATAATATTGATGAACATTTCCAAATTAGAGAAAACTTAATTGATATAAAAAATGATAATCTCTTTAAAACAGATCCTGTTATGATTATGCAGCTTTTTTATACGATATTGCTTAACCCACAAATCACCGGGCTTTATTCAAATACCATTAGGCAGTTACGTTCGGCAAGAAGAAAATTAAGTACTTTGCTATGCGAAGATCCCAAATCTCGACAGATATTTATGAAGATTATCAAACATCCTGATGCAATCAAAAAAGCTATTTTACCCATGCATCAATATGGCATATTGGCCGCCTATATTCCAGATTGGAAGCACATTGCTGGAATGATGCAGTTTGATCTTTTTCATACTTATACGGTTGATGAGCATACGATTCGGTTACTAATTGAATTGGATAACTTAAAAACAGATAGTGGTAAGCGAAAGCACCCTAATAGTTCAACCGTATTTACTAAATTATCTAAACCGGAACTACTGATTATTAGTGGTTTATTTCATGATATTGGTAAAGGACGACATGGCGATCACTCTGAAATAGGTGCTCAGCTTGTTGAAAAATTTTGCCAGTTGCACGAACTTGAAACCAAAGACATTGATTTAATTTGCTGGTTAGTACGCTATCACCTACTGATGTCTGTTACCGCTCAAAGCCAAGATTTACAAGATCCAGCAGTAATTCGAGGATTTATTCAACAAGTAAAAAGCAAACGTCGCTTACAGTATTTGCTTTGTTTAACAGTAGCAGATGTTTGTGCAACCAATGAAACACTTTGGAATAGCTGGAAGCAAAGCCTAATACGCCAACTTTATTTTACTGCCATGCATTCCTTTGACTCGGGTATTCATCAAATTCCTGAACAACGCAGTATTGCACGCCAACATAAACAAGAAGCACTAGCAATATTGCTTGCGGAAAATTATGATCAACAGCAAATCAACGATTTTTGGCTGGATTATCGGGTAGATTATTTTTTACGTTATACAACAGAACAAATTGTACGGCATGTTCAACATCTATTACATCATGATTTATCTCAAACACTAGTGTTAATTAACCTCAATTCACATCATGGTGGTAGTGAGGTTTTTATTTATTCACCCGATAGACCTTATCTATTTGCCACTGTCTGTAATACCTTAAGTATGCATAATTTAACAATTCATGATGCACTTATTATTACAAATAAAAAAGGATTTGCCCTTGATACGTTTATTGTATTAGAACCTAATGGCCAAACCATACAAAAAGATCGTCATCAAGGGATTATAAACGCACTAAAAAAAGCGCTACAACAACCAGTTTATCAAGCGGCGAGAATAAAACCCCCAAAGAAAAGATTGCAATCTTTTTCTGTACCTACACAAGTTAATTTCTTATCTGCCTTTAATGAAAGACAAACTTATATGGAACTTATTGCCTTAGATATGCCAGGATTACTTGCTTGTGTTGGTGAAATATTTGCTAATTTAGATTTGTCATTAAGGAGTGCCAAAATTGCCACTATTGGTGAGCATATTGAAGATTTGTTTATCTTAACCGATAAACATAACAATGCGCTTGATGATAATACTTGTAACCAATTACGAGAATCAATAATAACCACTATTGATTCAATGAATTAATCAGCTTAAAGATATCGCTTATGCAATTTTTTATTATTTTATTTCCTATTTTTTGTATTTTTATAGTTGGGTTCATCGCTCAAAAAGCACTAAAACTTGATGTAGCCAACCTTTCAAAAATGTCACTTTATGTGCTTTCCCCCTTTTTGGCATTTAAAACGTTTTATACCCATACGTTAACTACCGATTATCTATTTTATATTGGTTATATTTTTGGCTTGTGTTTTTTATTAGTCATTATCATCTCAATTTGGTCGCTGTTCATGAAATATTCAGTTAAAGAGCGTTGCGCTATGATTTTAAGTGCATGCTTTATGAATAATGGCAACTACGGTACACCGGTACTTTTGGTTTTTTTTGGTTCGGTGGGATTTGATCTTGGTGTAATTATGATGGTGTTACAACAATTTGTAATGAGCACAGTCGGTATTTATTACGCTGCAAAGGGCAGTGCTCATAATGATATTGTTAGTCAAAAAGATGTTATTAATAAAGTTATTCGCATGCCAGTTGCTTATGGGGCATTGTTAGGTATTATTTTTCAGTTGTGCCATATTCCTTTATCTAAATCAATAATGACATCCATTGCTATGATTGGTGATTCTTCAATTGTTGTGATTATGATTATTTTGGGAATGCAACTAGCCAAAATAAAGATCAAACAACTTGATTACCCAAAATTGTTGTTTTCATTGCTAACCCGCATGGTTATTTCACCTTTGGTTGCATGTGGTATAGTTTATTTTATGCCTATTTTACCAATTTATAAGCAAGTATTAATTGTATTAGCTGCAATGCCAAGTGCTGCCAATACCACATTAATGTCTGTACAATTTGATACTCGCCCAGAACTGGTATCAAGCGCAACCTTAGTTAGCACATTATTAAGCTTAATCACTTTACCTATTGTACTAACACTGGTTGGCGCGCCAATACCTTTTTAAGCGCCGTTACCAACCTTTACCAAGCAAACTTAGTAAATCCAGCCTTTAAATAGTTTAAAAAAGCCTAAACGCAGTTTTAGGCTAGTTAAAAGCATTATCAACAACCTACTTATTGTTTAATCAATAGAATAGCGGGCAATTATTCCTTACCTGTCCACTCTTTTTCGAATTGTTCGACAAACTGAACTAAAAATTGATGCCTTGGCTCAGCCAATTTTTTAGCTGTTTGGGTATTCATCATATCTTTAAGCAACAAAAGTTTTTCATAAAAGTGATTAATAACTGTATTAGGTCTTTTATAATTATCTTCATCCAACGCCATTCGGGGGGAAATATTGGGATCGTACATAATATTATGCTTATTACCACCATAATAAAAAGTGCGTCCAATGCCAATTGCACCCAATGCGTCTAAGCGATCGGCATCTTGTACAATTTGCCCTTCTAATGATAATTCTTTTTTTTGATTAAGATTTTTTCGATATGACATATTTTCAATAATGTCAAAGATCATTTTAATTTCGTTATCGGTTAACGCCTGTAATATTAAATAATCACGCAACTCAATTACAGCTTGATTTACATCAGCAACGACTTTTTCATCAATCACGTCATGCAAATAAGCACTCACAATCACAATAAACGCATTCGCTTTTGGTTCATGCTGTAAAATCTGCTCGGCCAATCTCACTACTCGCTCAATATGCGCCATATCATGCCCCGAAAAGTCATTAGCTAATTTTTGTTTAACAAAAGCTTGTATGGCTTGAATAACACTCTGCTTATGCTTATTTGTTTTATTATTCATAATATTATAGCGAAATTTTAATTTACACATACCGTGCCATAACTCGTGTAACCCCAAGTACTAACCATTCCCTTATTAGAGTGTACTTGAAGATTTATAAGGGGTTCGTAAGGAGGTTTATATGTGTTTTTCGTCCAATAAGCCCGATGACTTGCGAAATTACTACCAGGGTAGCCATAGTTAATATTAACAGAGTCATAAGTTTCTCCCCATTCTGAAAATAGCCCTCCACCAATACGGCGTTGGTAGTTATTACCTTGACCTGCTAAACCTTGATTCCAATATTGAGAATTAGCATTAGTCAGTTGATTAACTGTAGGTATTTGATAGCCTAACTGATTACAGTATTGTTCAGCCTGAGCATAACTATGACTAATACCATTATCATTCTTTCTTACGATAAACCATTTTTTAATGGTAAAACTATATACTTTATTCGTTTTGGCTTTATCGGAATATAAGATAAAGGTCGTCGGTACTGCGGTTGCTGCCTCGGCAGCGCTAGCCCCCTCTTTGGGTCCAACTAACCGAATATTGGCAATGCTGCCATTGCCTGTTATATTTAAATCAATGCCCGATGTAGCCGGTGACTTATCAAACGTCATCTCACTGCCTAAGCTATCAACCATATCCATGGTAAAAAATAGCCCATATGCCCCCATGGTTGGAAAGTTTGATGCTGGATTATTTAAATCTTGACGTTTAAAGCCTTTTGCATCGTCCCATTCACTCGGTGGCCCTGAATAATTCGACCCACCCCAATTATTTTTGCGACTATTACTTAAAAATAAGTTGGGCTTGGCAGAATAAGTACAAGCGCCTTTAGGCGGATTTAGATAATAAGTGGCGCTATTAGCCCCTATCGGAGTTGAATTTGGTTCGCCATAAGCCGTTGATAAGATACTATAATCACTTTGCATTGTTATACTATAGGGCGCATTGCAATCCTGAAAGGTATCATCTAATCCTATTTCAGTACCATTGGCATCTCGACCAGTAATGGTTAAATTCCCTGTTGCGGTAATATCACCATCGCCATCTTTATCCGCCCAAAAATCATTATTATTGAGCAAATCGGTCATTGAAATAGCACTTTGACCCGATGGAATAAGCGTTTTAATATCACTAAGTTTTATACCATCACGTGGCAATGATATCGGATTAGCTTTAGATGAGGGATTGTTTTTTGGGGTTAGCACTTTACCATCAGGTAGCTCGATATTTAAAAATCTATCCGTATCCCACGATTGAGTTTGCCCACCATCAAATGTTAAATAAGGCGCTGAGCCCTGAATGATGTTTGCCGTTGTCACAGGCTCAACTTGGGGCAAATCAGCCAACAAAGGAATGCTAACCCCCGTTAAACAACAAAAAGGCAAAATTAATTTAAAGATGATTAGGTTATTTGTGAGTTTTAAATACAAATCACAAAGCAAGTACTGTTTATCCTCATAAAAAAACGGAAAACGACAGGCTAACTTTCTAGCTGATTTTATTTTATTCTTTTTTATTAGCGTCAGTTGCTTTTTTGATTTCATGTTACTATTCCTTTAAATCCACATAAATACAAAACACGAGTGCAATTATTTTTGTAAAAGGGTACCTCGCTATTGCTGGTTTATTTAATTGTTCATAACTGTATATCACTAATTTACACAAACTGTTCTTCCATACGTTCTAACACCAGAGGATCCATCCTTAGCATATACCACAAGGTTATAGAGTCGTTCGGCTTGATACGTATTTTGAGTCCAATAAACAGCATAGTTTTCCATATTGCTGCCAGGATATTGGTAATCATGCATATCCCCCCACTCAGCTAAAAGCCCACCACCAATACGACGTTGGTAGTTGTTACCTTGACCCGCTAAGCCTTGATTCCAATATCGGGAATTAGCATTAGTCAGTTGGTTAACGATAGGTACTTGATACCCTAACTGCTCGCAATATTGTTTAGCGTCAGCATACTGACTTACACCTGCATAATCTTTCCTTGCGATAAACCATTTTTGAATCGTAAAGCTGTATACTTTATTGGTTTTGGCGCTATCAGAATATAATATAAAAGTAGTGGGTACGGCTGTTGCAGCCTCGGTTGCATTATCGCCATCTTTAGGACCGACTAATCGAATCTTAGCTATACTGCCATTGCCCGTTATATTTAAGTCAATACCAGAAGTAGACGGCGACTTATCAAACGCCATTTCACTACCTAAACTATCAACCATATCCATCTCAAAAAGTAACCCATTCATTCCAGTTGTAGGGAAGTTTGATGCTGGGTTATTCAGATCTTGACGTTTAAAGCCTTTGGCATCATCCCATTGGCTTGGTGGCCCTGAATAATTCGACCCACTCCAATTACCTTTATGACTATTACTCAGATAAAGGTTAGGTTTTACAGAATAAGTACAAGCACCTTTAGGCGGATTTAGATAATAAGTGGCGCGATTAGCCCCTATCCGAGTCGACTTTGGTTCGCCATAAGCCGTTGATAAGATACTATAATCACTTTGCATTGTTATACTATAGGGCGCATAGCAATCCTGAAAGGTATCATCTAATCCCATTTCAGTACCATTGGCATCTCGACCTGTAATGGTTAAATTCCCCGTTGCGGTAATATCACCATCGCCATCTTTATCCGCCCAAAAACCATTATTATTCAGCAAATCGGTCATTGAAATAGCGTTTTGACCCGATGGAATAAGCGTTTTAATATCACTAAGTTTTATACCATCACGTGGCAATGATATCGGATTAGCTATAGATGAGGGATTGTTTTTTGGGGTTAGCACTTTACCATCAGGTAGCTCGATATTTAAAAATCTATCCGTATCCCACGATTGAGTTTGTCCACCATCAAATGTTAAATAAGGCGCTGAGCCCTGAATGATGTTTGCCGTTGTCACAGGCTCAACTTGGGGCAAATCAGCCAACAAAGGAATGCTAACCCCCATTAAACAACAAAAAGGCAAAATTAATTTAAAGATGATTAGGTTATTTGTGAGTTTTAAATACAAATTATTACACCAATATATGCTAACCTCATAAAAATGGGAAAGATACCTTGATGCCCATTGTTTAAATAACGAATTTTTGTTTTTTTTATTACATTTTTTCTTATTTTTTATTGTGATATTATCCTGTTCCATATTCTTATTATGTAATTCATCGTTAGATTAAAAGAGTTGTTTATTACCACAAATGGTTAATTATTTATCTACTTAGTGTAGCATATAACTTTATTTTTAGCACAATATTTCAACATATTGTATTGCTACAAAATATGAAAACAAATAACGAATTACTTCAAAAATGTATGTAATAATGTGTTAATAGAAAGTACAAACTGTTTTTATCGCAATATAATCTTTTTTATACAAAGCAAATGCGCCCTTTTAATAAGAAAAAATTTAATAATTAATGTTTTTTATATATTTTTTTGTTTTCCGTGGATTGTTTTCAATAGATTGGAAAGGTAAAATCCGCAAATTTCAGGCATTATTAAAGCAAATTTTGGCGTTTACGTGATGAAAGTATTTGCACGCAAAGTTTTGCCATGGCAGTTCATTGAACTTTTTACTCGCTACCGCTAATATTTCGCTTTATTGTTAGGGTTATCTATCTTTTTTATTGCATTGATTGTTTGTTGGCATTTATTAAAAGTCATTAATCTAAACAATCTAAAGCAAGCTTTTTATAATCTTTCCATTAATGTCATTTAATTTGCTTGTTTATCCGCTCTGGGTAGTTATTTAATGTTGATCTTTTATGAATGGTTAGCTACTCGTTATGCAGGGGGCAAATTGAAACCCTCAATTTTGATTCTTGGTTCAGCGATTGATAATGCGATAGGCTTGTCTGTGTTATCTGGAGGTGCAGTGCGTTGCCACCTTTATCTTAAGCAAGATTTAAACACCGTCGGTATAGCCTAGAATGTCGCTTTTTGTGACATTATCGTTAGGTTGTTCATTACCCTTATTTGCAACAATTGCGGCATTCATTTATACATAACACACAATGCTAGCGTTTCATATGTCAAAAAATAGCATATGGTTGACGGCAGGGGATTGTATTTTGCCTTTACGCTTTACTGCTTGCTTTTTTGTATTACCATTAATTACCCAAAGTTAGACTAAAAATCACAACATATTATCAAAAAAAGGAGTTTATGTTCCTTTCTCATATTTAACCAAATGATTAAGCAAATTATTTTCTGCTTATTCTAGCTTTACTTTCAGATAATAACACACCACAAAGTGTAAATAATGTTCCAATGGCGGCAACCCAAGTAAAAGGCTCGTTTAAAATAACAACTGCAGTAATAATAGTAAGAATTGGCACTAAGTATAAGTAAATACTAATTTTAACCGCACCCACTAATTTAACGGCATAATTCCAGGATGCAAAACAAATAGCCGAAGCACCAATGCCTAAAAATAAAATATTCAAAATATTAACTGGCTTGGTAAACCGTGATAAACCCCATTCAAAATCAAAGCTAGATAAAAAGGGAAGCATCAATATCAAACCGTAAAAAAAGAATCGCCTTGTTAATAAAATTATATTGTAACCATAGTTACTACTTTTTTTTGTTAAAATTGAATAGCAGGCCCAAAATAGGCAGGCCAACATAGCCAGCAAATCGCCAATTGGATTTAATGACAGCACAAATTTACCATTAAAGCTAATTAATCCAACACCAATAATTGCAAATAAACAACCGACATAAAAACGTTTAGGTGGCACTTCGGCTCTTAAAAAGAATATAGATAATACCGCTGTGAATATTGGTGCTAAAGTAGTAATGATCCCAACGTTAGAAGCTGTTGTGTAAGTTAAGGCTATATTTTCACATAAAAAATAACAAGTTACGCCACATAATCCAGCTAATAAAAACACTATTTCTTGCCGAATCCCCTGCCAAGAAAAAAAATGTGGTGATAGTATCCAAAGGGATAAATAACCAAGCCCGAATCGAAAAAACAGTATTTCCACAGGTTTGAAATCAAGTAATAAAACTTTAGTCGCAATAAATGTTGTTCCCCAAAGAAACACGGTCATTAATGCAATTAAGTGCCCTGATGCTTTGTTTGAAAATAACATAATAATCCTCTTTGTTCACATTAATAAATATTGTTATCAAAGTAAAGTATATCGTATTGCACGGTATTTATTACTAAAATTAGTAGCCAATATTAAATTAAAAAAGATTAAGAAAGGATTTGATTAAAAAATATAACTCTATTTTTATTTTAAAATAGGTATCATTTTTGTATTTAGTTTGTTTTTAGGCAAAAAAAATCCACTCGAAAAATCGAGTGGAGGGCAAAAAATGAAAAACGTAATCTGTTAATATAGACAACTAAAAAAGTAAAAAGTTCAAA
This sequence comes from Gilliamella sp. HK2, assembly GCF_001690265.1. NCBI lineage: Bacteria > Pseudomonadati > Pseudomonadota > Gammaproteobacteria > Orbales > Orbaceae > Gilliamella > Gilliamella sp. HK2. The sequence continues at coordinate 21,366 of NZ_LZGV01000067.1, read as the reverse complement.
TTAATTTCATATATTTTTTAATATTTAACAAAATAACAAATAACTGTTTGTTATTTAATAATAATTATTTTTAGAAATAAAATAATTATTCACAATATTCCCCATTTATTTTATTAAGCTGTTACATAATTGATTGGTTGATATTCTTACTTTTAACGTTCATAAAATTTATTCTTATACTAAAACATCTATTTCCCTGAAGATTTTTTATAAAAGAATGCTACAAATGCTTAATATAATTATAGAAATAACGATATACAGCAACGCAAAATTAACCTAAAAGCAAGCTAACTTGTATTCGTACTTGAATTCGCCTATAATGCCTAGATATTATATTTATACTAACCACATTTGGGGCTGATTCTGGATTCGACGGGATTTGCGAAACCCAAGGTGCATGCCGAGGTGCGGTAGGCCTCGTAAATAAACCGCAAAAAAATAGTCGCAAACGACGAAAACTACGCACTAGCAGCTTAATAACCTGCATAGAGCCTTCTCTCCCTAGCCTCCGCTCGTAGGACGGGGATCAAGAGGAGTCAAACCTAAACGAGATCGTGTGGAAGCCTTGCTTGGGGCGGAAGCATTAAACTTAATCAAGCTAGTCAATCAGTAGCGTGTTTGTTCGCAGCGGGTTGATGAAATTTAAAAACAAACTACGCATGTAGTACCAAGGATGTAGAAATTTCGGACGCGGGTTCAACTCCCGCCAGCTCCACCAATTCAATAAACAGTAACATTCTTTAAAGCGCTTAAAGCCTGCCAAACCTAGTAACAACAGGTCTTAAAAGCAATTTTATTACCCTGCAAGTATCAGTAAGGTACATTCACAACCAAAATTTTTAGGTATATGCTTAGGTATACGAACACAATATATCTATATCTCGTATACCTAAAATAATTATGGTAAGAAAAACACATCCATTAACAGACACTCAAATAAAAGCTGTCAAGCCAAGAGATAAAAATTACTCTTTATTTGATGTTGGTAGTATACATATCTTGGTTAAATTGAATAATTCTAAAATCAGGCGTTTATAATTATACACATGTGTATACCAGAAAAGGCGCATTAATTAGCTGTGGAAGTTATCCTTAGGCTTCATTACAGTAAGTGAGGTTCAAAGATAAACCTCAGTCGTGGTAGGTCGCTTAAACCTAACAATATTGAATTTTCAGCAAGAAAACGAATAAGCATACAATATGATTTATACCTCCGCATTTGCTGATAAATACCTGCATTACTTATCCTTATGGTTATATGCTGTATATTATCTACTCAATATCTATGTTAAATCAATATAAGTAAAAATTTAGTATAGTGTTCAAATAATAGGCGGTGGATTATGCTTTATTTAATGCATGTTTAAGCGCGCCAAGCTTAGTCCATGATATCATGGACTAAGGCTGTGATGAGACAGTAAGAAGGGTAAATCGGCATGATAAAAATCAGTCAGAAAAGTAATTGATTTTATTTAAGTTTTTTATGGTAGTGGGTGATGATATTCATTCTTTGACTAAAAATCTATCTCAAGTTTTGGCGAGGAGCATGCTACAGGAAGACTAAGTTAAATAACAGTTGATTATAGAGATTTACGTTGAAAATAATTAAATCAATATGATGTTTTTTGCATTGGCAATCAATAGAAGGAGTGGAGATTGTTCATAATTCTGTGTCAGTTTAATTCACAAAGAGAGCACCTTATCAAGACGATTAGAGAAAAATATCATCAACTGTGACAATGCTAAATTCAAATTTTGGGTTAGTATTGCCCGTATTTTCTTGCATTTGCCACCTCAAATACCACTGCTTGAGCAAGCTATTTTCATTTGTTTTGCAAATCGGCCAAAATAGATAACCAAAGATGCACCCTTTCGTTTTCAGACAAATATAAATCTAATGCTTCCTTTTTCGCTGCTAAATTCAGGGCGAGTAGGGTATAAACCGCCTTGCTGCGATAATTCCCATTTTATTTTATATTACAAGGTATTAAAAGTAAGCAAATACACAAAATCATTTATAGGGCTAAATCTAGGATTGGACTATCCTTTAATTACCATTTTTTCTGTTTGTGTTCTTCATTATAATTAAACCAAATGACTAAGCCTTTTGACACGATAACATCAAGAGTTCCTTCAACAATATCGTATTGGGTTTCACCGATAATCATATGACTGGTTGAACTTTTTTTGACATATTGATATGTCCATTGTATTTCATTTGAATTAATCTCTTTTCGAATTGTTGGCTCACCAAATAGTTTAATCATTTGTGATTCAGTTGTTGAACCTTCGACTATTTTGCTGACTTTTTCTTTATTTAATGTGGTTCCTTGTTCTAAAAAATTCTTTTTTGAGCAACTTGATAAAATTATGATCGATAAAAATGCAATAAGAAACTTTTTTAAATTTTTCATGTATCGTTGTTTAATGTTAATACCTTGATGTTTGCCAATAATAGCACATGTTGGGCAACGTTCAAGGTGAGCTTGTATTTTTATTATTAACAAATAATATTTAAATTAGAATAGGCTGTTAATAATAAAAATATGGAAACAACTATTTTGTTTCTTTATGTTTCCATATTTTCCTAATGGTGTTTTTATGTTCATTTTTTATTATGGTTTAGTTGAAAGTTTATTCTTTACTCTGCCGCAACACTCGCTTTATTGGCTGCTTAGTTTTTCGATCAATATAACGGCTAGGCCAAATTTGGTGAGGTTCTAAATTTAATTCTTTAGCAATAATAACCTCTCCTTTTGTCCATGGGCGAACTAATGCATTGCTAAGCGTTGATGAGCTTAAACCGGATTGGCGTGATAGATTTGCAAGTGTTGTACCTTTCTTTTTTAAGGCGGCAATAATGTCTGCAGGATGCCAATCATTAGACTTTATTTTCATTTTTTATTTCCTCTTAGTTTATAACCTTGTATATCTATGTTATGCTCTTATGTTACTAAAACGTGTAAGTTTATAATTGGACTTTAGCTAATAATAATTTTTTATTTCTTATTTATTGTATCAAAGTTTCTTTAATTTCTATAACTTTTTCTTATTTTGTTAAAGTGGGATAGTAAAAATGAAAGAGTGGTTCTCATCAAAAGAGCTATCAAATATTGCAGGGATGCCATCAACGATACAAGGGGTTAATCGAAAAGCGAGAGCTGAAAATTGGACAGCCCGAAAAAGAGTTGGTGTTCGCGGTAAGGCTGTAGAATATCATATAGGTAGTTTACCGCTTAATGTTAAAAAAGCGTTATATATTGAGGAAGAAAGTGCTAGTTATGTCGTTTCGCCGATCGAGCCTTTACAACTATGGATGACTGCGTTTGAACAGTTATCCGTTGATGAGCAATCTATTGTTGCTTCATGGTTGATGCGAAATGGCATTAAAGAATTTATTACTTTTATTAACAAACAGAAAAAAGATAATTAGTGTTATTGTGTAAGCTGCGATATACTTTAACCTATGTAGAGTTCAATTTAATAGCTATGGAATAACCAATGGAAAGTCAGTTTCAATTAACAAATAGTAAAGAAATTATTGTTTATTTATCTCAACAATTTCCTAATTGCTTTACCCTTGAAGGTGAAGCAAAACCATTAAAAATTGGAATTTTTCAAGATATACTTTCTCGCTTAAATGAGAATGAAGCGTTGAGTAAAACTAAATTACGTGCTGCACTAAGAGCATACACAATGAGTTGGCGTTACTTATATAGTATAAAAGAAGGCGCTAATCGTGTTGATTTAGATGGAAACCCAAATGAGGTGATTAGCCAAGAACAGATGGAACATGCTCAACAACAGTTGAAAGAGAGTAAGGAAAAGGCTAAAGAACGTTTTAAAGAACAAGCAAAAGAAAAACGTAAAACTACTCGTGCTCCCTCTAAAAAGGCTAAAATTCTAAAAAATGGTGATTTTATTAGAGTTTTAATAGGTAAAAAACCTATAAAAGCGCAAATAATTAATATTGAAAAAGAGCAGATTAAAGTAAAGATTGGGGCAGGTATGGAATTAACGGTTAAACCTGAACATATTATCAATAAGTAGAGAATTTGAATGAATAAATTACTGAAAGGTATCATTGCGCTTAGCCTTATTTTGAGTGTTGTTGGCCAAAATGTTCAGGCAAAACCACAAAATAAAGAGCAAATTCCAGTTTTGAAGCAAGATGAGATCCACCAAGTTGTTGCTAAACGTGTAACTAATTTTTTTACTCAATCACATTATCGTAATTTTGCTTTAGATGGTGCTTTTTCTGCTCAGATTTTTGACCGCTATTTTAAATTATTAGATGGCAATAAGTTTATATTTATACAAAGCGATGTTGATAGCTTTCGAAATAGGCAAGAATCTTTAGGGCAAGAATTAATTGATGGCAATTTAAAAACAGCTTATGACATTTATAATCTTTTTTTACAAAAACGTTATAGCCGTTATCAATATGCACTTGAAGTTTTACAACGCCCAATGGATTTTTCTACCAATGATGAAGTTGATTTTAATCGTGAAGACATTGCTTGGCCAACTTCTGAAGCTGAACTTAATACTTATTGGAATAAGCGTGTTAAATATGACGAATTAAGTTTATCTTTATCAGGAAAAAATGAGAAAGAGATCCGCGAAGTTTTGACTAAACGTTATAATCGTGTTTTAAAGACGATAGTTCAATCAAATAATGAAGATGCTTTTCAGATATTTATGAATGCATTTGCAAGAGAAATCGATCCCCATACTAGCTACTTGGCACCGCGTAAAAAACGAGATTTTGACTCTGAAATGAGTTTATCATTTGAAGGTATTGGCGCAACGTTAAGCCAGCAAGATGACTATACAGTAATTATGTCTTTTGTAACAGGTGGACCTGCAGAAAAAAGTAAGCTACTTTCTGTAGGCGATAAAATTATTGGTGTAGGCCAAAGCCGTTCTGCAATAGAAGATGTTATTGGTTGGCGTTTAGATGATATCGTTGATAAAATTCGTGGTCCAAAGGGCACTGTAGTCAAATTAGAAATTTTACCTGCAGGCAATAATAGTAAGGCAAAAATCATTGAGCTTACTCGTGATAAAATTCATTTTGAAGATCGTGAAGCTAAATTAAAGATCATTAATAATGCACGAGGTAAAGTGGGTGTTATTGAAATACCAAGTTTCTATATGGGGCTAACCGAAAAAGTTGATTCACTCTTATTGAAAGCAAATAAAGAAAATTTGCAAGGCCTAGTCATTGATTTACGTGATAATGGCGGCGGTTCATTAACCGAAGTTATTAATTTGACTGGTTTATTTATTGATAGGGGACCAGTTGTTCAGGTTCGTGATAATTTACAAAAAGTCATCACTTACGATGACAAGAATAAAGGCATTGAGTATAGTGGGCCGCTTGTTGTCATGATTAATCGCTATAGCGCATCTGCTTCAGAGATATTTTCTGCAGCTATGCAAGATTATGGACGTGCGTTAATTGTTGGCGAAACAACTTATGGTAAAGGAACTGTACAAACATCTCGTAACATTTCTTACCCAGTTGATGCGAGATTACACCCGAATTGGCCTGAATTGGGAGGGGCTCAATACACTATTCAGAAGTTTTATCGTATTAATGGTGGAAGCACTCAATTAAAAGGTGTTGAACCAGATATTGAAATGAATAAAATGAAGTATGTTGATAAGACAGGTGAACGATTCTTAGATAATGCATTACCTTGGGATAAAATACCGTCAGCTAATTATTTGACTCTTGCCAATATCAAGTTATTGTTACCTGAGCTTGAATCATTGCATTTGGCTAGAATTTCAAAAAATCCTGAATTTATTTATATTGATGAAGATATTAAAAGGTTCAATGATCAAAAAGATCGCCAATATATTGTTTCGCTTAATAAAAATAAACGAGAAGCAGAACAAAAAACAAATGATGAACGCGATTTGAAAAGAATGAATGAGCGTTTAAAGAAGGCGGGTTTACCATCAATTAATAAATTAGATGATTTACCCAAAGATTATAAGCAACCTGATGCTTACTTAGATGAATCTATCGAGATACTGCTTGATTTTGCGCCTAAATATCCGAAAATTGAAAGTAATAAATCTATTAACGAAATTATTTCGTTTGATTCACCGATCGAACAGGCTAATTAATAATAAATAAGTGGAGGTAATAAGAATGTGCTTAAATTTAAAATATGCATTGATCACAACAGTTGGCATACTAGCTGTACTAGCGACATTTGGTATTATTGTTTGTATGAATTAAAAAAGCTTGATTAATTATCTTGTGATTATTATAGTATGCAGCCTGCTTTAAAAAAGCTGGCTCTAATAGTTAGGTGAGGTGTCCGAGTGGTTGAAGGAGCACGCCTGGAAAGTGTGTATACGGCAACGTATCAAGGGTTCGAATCCCTTCCTCACCGCCATATTTCGTTATTGAAGGATAGAACACTTAGTTCAACAGTATTGTTAGAAGTAATCGTTAAGTTTGCTTTAACAAATTCTCTTTATTGAGGGTCACTAGCTACAATAACAAGTAATACCTTCCTCTCCTAGATTATTTGGAGCTACTATGGAAAACTTACGCACAGTTCAGGATTTTATACGCTGGACGGCATCACAACTTAGCCTATCAGATGTCTTTTTAGGACACGGTACGGATAATCCTATTGATGAGTCTAAACAATTAATTTTGGCAACGCTAGGCTTATCGTTATTTGTCCCTGCAGAATTTTATTCCGCAAATCTGACCGATGAAGAAAAAAATCAACTGTTGGAGATTATTCATAAACGCATTAAAGATCGTGTGCCAACGCCTTATTTAACCAATCAAGCTTGGTTTTGTGGACATGCTTTTTATGTCGATGAGCGGGTATTAATTCCTCGTTCTCCTATTGGTGAATTAATTGATAACCATTTTAAACAGATAATATCTGCTGAACCTAAAAATATCTTAGATTTATGCACGGGCAGTGGTTGTATAGGCATTGCTTGTGCTTATGAGTTTACTGATGCTCAAGTGGATATAACTGATATTTCATTAGAAGCATTAGATATAGCACAAACCAATATTGAAATGCACGAAATGGATTTTCGAGTTACTCCTATTGTGTCGGATTTATTTATTGATCTTCCTATAAAACAATATGACCTTATTGTCACTAACCCCCCTTATGTCGATAGTGAAGATATGAGTGATTTGCCTGACGAATTTTTATATGAACCTAAATTAGCATTAGAGGCAGGCGTTGATGGCTTAGATCTTGTAAAAAGAATTTTACGAGACGCGATAGATTATTTAACACCAGAGGGTGTATTAGTTTGTGAAGTTGGTAATAGTTGGGTTAGCCTACAGCAACAATACCCCAATGTACCTTTTAATTGGATAGAAACTAAGCATGGTGGATTGGGCGTATTTTCAATTACACGTGAAGCGCTGGTTCAATACCGTTACTGTTTTAAATAAGCTGTTTTTAATAATTGGAATAAATTTATTATGGCAGGAAACTCAATTGGAAAATTATTTAAAGTGACCACATTTGGAGAATCGCATGGCATCGCATTAGGATGTGTTGTTGACGGTGTTCCTCCTGGACTTGCTTTAACTGAATCGGATATGCAATATGATCTTGACCGTCGTCGACCTGGTTCATCTCGTTATACCACTCAACGCCGTGAAGCAGATCAAGTCAAGATTTTATCAGGCGTGTTTGAAGGTGTTACAACCGGTACAAGTATTGGTTTGCTTATTGAAAATACTGATCAACGCTCCCAAGATTATAGCAAAATAAAAGATGTATTTAGACCAAGTCATGCTGACTATACCTATCAAAATAAATATGGTATACGCGATTATCGTGGTGGAGGTCGCTCTTCAGCCCGTGAAACAGCCATGCGGGTTGCTGCAGGTGCTATTGCTAAAAAGTATCTACAAGAGAAGCTTGGCGTAACTATTCGTGGTTATTTAGCTCAAATGGGTGATGTAAAATGTGAATTAAAAGACTGGAAACAAGTTGAACAAAACCCATTTTTTTGCGCTGATGAAGGTAAATTAGAAGAACTTGATCAGTTACTTAGAACGCTAAAAAAAGAAGGCGACTCAATTGGAGCTAAAGTTTGCATTGTTGCCGAAAACGTTCCTGTTGGACTTGGCGAGCCTGTGTTTGATAAATTAGATGCTGAGCTTGCTCATGCTTTAATGAGTATTAATGCAGTAAAAGGCGTTGAAATTGGCGATGGATATGCTGTTGTCAATAAACGAGGTAGCCAAAATCGAGACGAGATCACCAAGCAAGGTTTTTTGTCTAACCATGCTGGCGGTATTTTAGGGGGGATTAGTTCAGGGCAAACGATATTAGCAAGTATAGCCTTAAAGCCGACGCCAAGTATTGAAATTGCTGGTCAATCAATCAATATTTATGGTGAACAAGTTGAAGTTTCAACCCATGGTCGACATGATCCATGTGTGGGAATACGTGCAGTACCCATAGCTGAAGCAATGGTCGCTATTGTGCTAATGGATCATTATCTTCGTTACCGTGCTCAATGTAACGATGTAAATCAGCTATGAGCTATGAATTACTTATCTTACTGTTTGTCATTGCTACTTTAGCGGGATTTATTGATTCAATTGCGGGTGGTGGTGGTTTACTAACCGTACCAGCTTTACTAGCAGTTGGCTTACCGCCCGCAAGTGCATTGGCTACAAATAAATTACAAAGTTGTGGCGGATCATTTTCGGCTAGCTTATATTTTATTCGTCAGCGCATGGTGGATCTAACACAACAAAAATGGGCAATTGCTTTTGCTTTTATTGGCTCTGCAATTGGTTCATTATCAGTGATGCATGTCCAAGTTGACTTTTTGAAACTATTATTGCCTATTTTAACTATTGGCGTTGGGCTTTATTTTTTACTATCTCCAACCATTGGTGAAAACGATCGAAAAAGCCAACTTACACTTATCCAATTTGCTCTCGTTCCTGCTTTGGGTATTGGGTTTTATGATGGTTTTTTTGGACCTGGTGCTGGTTCGTTTTATGCTTTAGCCTATATTACATTGGCAGGCTTTAATTTAACCAAAGCAACTGCGCATACCAAAGTGCTAAACTTTACCTCAAATTTAGCTGGCTTGCTATTTTTTATTGTCGGCGGCGAAGTGGTATGGTCGCTTGGGCTTGTAATGTTAGTCGGCCAATGTATAGGTGCTAGAATTGGCGCTAAGATGGCGCTTACCAAAGGTCGCAAATTAATCAGACCCATGCTAATCACCGTTTCAACGCTTATGAGTATCAAATTGATTTATGAAAACTTTTTTTAATTTAGCGCCAGTTAAATAATTAGTTCTTTGCTCTATTTTAATATTAATTGTGCGTTAGCGGCTTTGGCTAATATAATTAAAGTGATTTTATCGTTCGGTCAGTTTCATCTCTTTTCATTTTTCTCGACTAATCGCAAGTAAGCTATTGTTAAAAAATTTTAGAAAATTATATGTTTCAGTATAAAAGTGGAAACAATTATTCACTTCACTTAAATATTATTTAGTATATATTTGTATTAATTAAGCTAGTTTGTGATAACACTGTTAACTAACATTATGAAACTTCAACAATTACGCTATATTTTAGAAATCGCTCGTTCGGGTTCAATTAATGAAGCGGCTAAGAATCTGTATATTACTCAGCCAAGTTTATCAACGGCAGTGAAAGATTTAGAAACTGAATTTGGTATTGAAATTTTTGTGCGTAGCTCTAAAGGTGTTTCTTTATCGCCAGATGGCGTTGAGTTTTTAGGATATGCTAAGCAAGTATTAGATCAAGCCGAGTTATTAGAACAACACTATTCCAAAAAAGAGCCTTCTAAGCAGTTGTGTAGCATATCTACTCAGCATTATGCGTTTGCAGTTAATGCTTTTGTTAATTTAATTAAAAAAAACCACACTGATGAGTACGAGTTTACTTTAAGAGAAACAAAAACCCATGATATTATCACCGATGTTGCCAATTTGCGCAGTGAAGTTGGCATTTTATACCTAACGGATTTCAATCAAAAGGTCATTTTACGTTTACTGAAAGAGCATCGATTAACATTTTATCCACTTTTCGAAGCGCATCCTCATGTATTTATCAGTACTCACCATCCATTAGCTGAAATGAAATCATTAACGTTAGATGATTTAGAAGATTACCCTTACCTCTCTTTTGAGCAAGGCGAGTATAACTCATTTTATTTTTCTGAAGAGATTTTAAGTACGGTTTATCATAAAAAAAGCATTCATGTAAGTGATAGAGCCACGTTGTTTAATCTATTGCATGGGCTTAATGGTTATACTATTAGCACTGGGGTATTAAGTACCGATTTAAATGGATCTGATATTTTATCAATACCGTTAGATGTAGAAGAAAAAATCCTAATTGGTTGGATCACCTCACAAAAAGCACAATTAAGTATATCAGCGCAAAATTATATTGAAGCGCTTAAAAAACTCATTCAAGAAGAATATGGTTTTAAGTTGAAATAAGGTTGTTAAATTAAGAATAAATCGAATTGCTATTTTAATAAATTCTAGTATAATTGCGCGTAATTCATATAGCTACTAATATCGCTATATGAATATCGAGGAATGTCTGAATTAGAGATCGGTCGTTCCGTATTTTATTTTGATTTTAAGAGGTTTGTTATGTCTCTAACTGTAGAAGCTAAAGCGAAAATCGTTGCCGAATATGGGCGAGGAACTAACGACACTGGTTCAACTGAAGTTCAAGTTGCTCTTTTGACTGCACGTATCAATGATTTACAAGGTCATTTTTCTGAGCACAAGAAAGATCATCATAGTCGTCGTGGTTTATTACGTATGGTGTCTAGTCGTCGTAAATTATTAGATTATTTACGTCGTAAAGATATTGAACGTTATAGTCAATTGATTAAGAAACTAGGTTTACGTCGCTAATTCATAATCTACTTGAAAAGAGGCTTAGGCCTCTTTTTCGTTGTGAAAAAACAGCGCTCTGATATAATGTAGAGCACGAAAATAAAAATTAATATTTTATGTAATTCAACAAAGTGAAGATTGTATCTCATGTTTCGCGCGACTAATGAGAGCTCTATAACTTATAGATTTGTCATTAGTCGTGACAGTGAAATAATCTTTTTGTTGAAAATATCCCCCACATTGTTGAAGAGAATATCAATAAGAGTAATGTAATGTTACTCCCAGTCGAAATATCAAACTTCAACATAATAAAGAACAAGAGGACATTATTTTGTTTAACCCGACATCTCAAAAATTTCAATATGGCCGTCATACAGTAACTTTAGAAACTGGTATTATGGCTCGTCAAGCAACGGCAGCTGTTATGGTCAATATGGATGATACAGCTGTGTTTGTTACAGTTGTTGCCAATAAAAAAGTAAAAGAGGGTCAAGACTTTTTTCCGTTGACGGTTAATTATCAAGAACGTACTTATGCAGCGGGACGCATTCCAGGTGGATTTTTCAAACGTGAAGGCCGACCAAGTGAAGGCGAGACTTTAATTGCACGTTTAATCGACCGTCCACTTCGTCCATTATTTCCTGAAGGATTTGTTAATGAAATCCAAATTATTGCAACAGTTGTGTCAGTCAATCCTGATGTAAGCCCTGACTTAGTTGCGATGATTGGTGCTTCTGCCGCACTTTGTTTGTCTGGTGTACCATTCCATGGTCCTATTGGTGCGGCTCGTGTTGGTTTTATTAATGATGAATTTGTATTAAATCCATCAGTAAAAGAACTAGCAACAAGTCGTTTAGATTTAGTTGTGGCAGGAACCAAAAGTGCAGTATTGATGGTTGAATCTGAAGCAGATCTACTAACTGAAGATCAAATGTTAGCCGCAGTGGTATTTGGTCATGAACAACAACAAATTGTTATCGATAATATCAATGAATTTGTAGAAAAAGCCAATTGTGAAAAATGGGATTGGGTAGCTCCAGCTAAAAACGAAGCATTATATAATGCGATTGTTGAGCTAGCTAAAGAGCGTTTAGGTGAAGCTTATCGTATTACCGAAAAACAAGCGCGTTATGCACAAATTGATTTAATCAAAGAAGAAGTATTAGCTACGTTAAAAGAACAAAATGAAGAGCTTGATGAAAACGAAGCGATTAATATTATTGTCGATTTAGAAAGCCAAATTGTTCGCCAACGTGTTATTGCCGGTGAGCCACGTATTGATGGTCGTGAAAAAGATATGATTCGTGCACTTGATATTCGTACTAATGTTTTACCAAGAACACATGGTAGTGCATTGTTTACGCGTGGCGAAACGCAAGCATTAGTTACGGCGACTTTAGGAACTGAACGCGATGCACAAATCATAGATGAGTTAACAGGCGAATATACTGAGCGCTTCTTACTTCATTATAACTTTCCTCCATATTCTGTTGGTGAAACAGGTATGGTCGGCTCTCCAAAACGTCGAGAAATCGGTCATGGTCGTTTAGCTAAACGTGGTGTTGCTGCGGTAATGCCAAGTAAGGAAGAATTCCCATACACTGTGCGTGTGGTTTCTGAAATCACTGAGTCAAATGGTTCGTCTTCAATGGCTTCGGTTTGTGGCGCTTCGCTTGCGCTTATGGATGCCGGTGTGCCAATTAAGTCTTCTGTTGCTGGTATTGCAATGGGGCTAGTGAAAGAAGGCGATCAGTTTGTTGTGTTATCTGATATTTTAGGTGATGAAGATCATCTTGGTGATATGGATTTTAAAGTAGCCGGTACCCGTGACGGTGTAAGTGCGCTTCAAATGGATATCAAGATTGAAGGTATCACTAAAGAAATTATGCAAGTTGCATTAAATCAAGCTAAAGGTGCTCGTTTGCATATTTTAGGTGTGATGGAGCAAGCAATTAATCAACCTCGTCAAGAGATTTCTGAATTTGCTCCTCGTATTTATACGATGAATGTTAATCCAGATAAGATCCGCGATATTATTGGTAAAGGTGGTGCAACAATTCGTGCCTTAACCGAAGAGACAGGTACAACCATTGAAATTGCAGATGATGGTACCGTTAAGATTGCAGCCTCTGATGGAAATAAAGCTAAAGATGCTATGGCTCGCATTACTAACTTGGTTGCTGATGTTGAAATAGGTAAAATTTATACAGGAAAAGTAACTAGAATTGTTGACTTTGGTGCTTTTGTATCTGTTATCGGTGGAAAGGAAGGGCTAGTCCACGTTTCCCAAATAGCTGATCATCGAGTCGAAAAAGTGGCTGATTATCTAAAAGTAGGCCAAGAAGTCAATGTCAAAGTGCTTGAAATTGATCGCCAAGGTAGAATCCGTCTCAGTATGAAAGATGCTGTTGAGCCAGCGGTAGAAATAGCTCCGACTGCAGAATAAACATATTATTCACTAGGGGGATAAAAGTGAGATTATTCAACCTGAGGACTGTATACTGCTTTTTACTGGCTGTTATTCTTTTGTCGGGTTGTACTAACTCTCAGCTCCTGCTGGCTGTTCCTGAGCAAGTTTCTTATGATGATGAGTTAAAAATTGCTCAGATCAGCCAACAGCTATCTCAAAAAAATATTGACACTGCAACGCGTATGCAGCTCATTTTTCAGCGTGGAATTGTTTACGATTCATTAGGGTTTAAAGCTTTTGCACAAAGTGATTTTTCTTATTTGTTAAATTTTAACCCTGGAATTCCTGATGTTTATAATTTTTTGGGAACTTATGCTCTGCGAGAAGGTAATTTTGATGAGGCTTTAACGTCCTTTAATACTACATTAGAGCTTGATCCTACTTATGCTTATGCCTATTTAAATCGGGCAATTACCTTGTATCGCACTGGGCATTACCAAGCAGCAGAACGTGATGCATTGCAGTTTTATCAATATGATGTGAATGAACCTATCAGGATTTTATGGCTTTATTTGATCGAAAAAGAAACAGACAATAAGTCTGCGCAAAATGAGCTACAAAAACGTTATGAGCTGATTAATGATAAAACGAGTTACAGTGGTAGTATTATTGCATTTTATTTAGGAAAAATAAGTGAGCCTAAATTAATGCAAAACCTTCAAGAAGGCGTTGAGAGTAATCGGCAGTTAGCCGAACGCCTTTGTGAAGCCTACTTTTACTTAGGTAAGTATTACCAAAGTAAAGGTGACGACGAGCGTGCCAAAATGTTATTTAAATATGCTTTAGCAAATAATATTTATAATTATGTTGAACATCAACAGGCACTCTATGAAATGAAGTTACTTGAAGAAAAGTAACAAGGGTCATGCCAGTTTTAAAAGTGAAAATGTCGTTATAGCGTATTCTGATTTGCCAGTAATATATTCTTAACATTGAATAGTGCTGTTAGCTTTATTTTCGATTATATAAACGTTAATTAGTTTTAAATCTATTTTGTTTTAAATCTATTTTGTTTTATATCGAATCGTTGTTAAGTCAATATCGGCAGTTAGTTATTGGGGTTAGTTGTAAATTTTCAATTTAGTGAGCTGGCATAAATTTATATTTGCTTTGTTTATTTGCTTGGCAAAATAAGATAGTTAACTATTGATGTTTATTCATAAATATTAATATCTTTGCCAACGAAATAAACAAGTTTATATATTCAAAATTTATAAGCGAGTTTACATGACAAAAGAAGTTTCTTTTATTGACCTTGGTTTATCCGAGGATATCCTTAACGCCTTAAATGATCTTGGTTTTAGCAAACCATCACCTATCCAATCTGAGTGTATTCCTCTATTATTAGATGGTAATGATGTATTGGGTATGGCACAAACAGGTAGCGGTAAAACAGCTGCGTTTTCAATTCCTTTTTTAATGAATATTGATGCAAATTTAAAAGCACCACAACTTTTAGTTTTAGCACCAACGCGAGAATTAGCAATACAAGTTGCTGATGCTTGCTCTGAATATTCAAAATATATGAAAGGAGTAAAAGTTCTTGCTTTATATGGTGGGCAACGCTACGACGTCCAGTTACGTGCCTTAAAACAAGGTCCACAAATTGTGGTTGGCACACCAGGACGTTTACTTGATCATTTAAATCGCAAAACATTGGATCTTTCCAATCTAAAAGGTTTAGTACTTGATGAAGCAGATGAAATGCTAAGAATGGGATTTATTGATGATGTAGAAAGCATCATGGCAACGATCCCAGAAGATCATCAAACAGCATTATTTTCGGCAACAATGCCAGCACCAATTCGTCGTATTACTAAACGATTTATGCATAATCCAAAGGAAGTTCAAATTAAAGGGACTAATCAAACAGCACCTGATATTGATCAAAGTTATTGGCTTGTTCGTGGTATGCGTAAAAACGAAGCGATTGTTCGCTTCTTAGAAGCAGAAGATTTTGATGCCGCTATCATATTTGTTCGAACAAAATCAGCCACTTTAGATGTAGCTGATGTACTTGAAAAAAATGGTTATAGTTGCGCTGCTTTAAATGGCGATATGACACAACAATTACGAGAACAGACCTTAGATCGCTTACGTAACGGTCGGCTTGATATTTTAATTGCAACTGATGTTGCTGCTCGTGGGCTGGATGTTGAGCGTATTAGTTTAGTTATCAATTATGATATCACATTAGATTCTGAATCTTATGTTCACCGTATTGGACGAACAGGTCGAGCAGGTCGAGCAGGTCGAGCTATTTTATTTGTTGATAGCCGTGAACGTCGTTTACTTAAGAATATCGAACAAACTATTAAAAAACCGATTCCAGAAGTTGGATTACCATCTAAAGAGCTACTTGAAAAACGTCGTTTAGTTAAATTTACTGAACAAGTCCGAAAACAACTTGAAAGTAGCGATTTAGACCAATACCAAAATCTATTAGCACAAATACAATCTGATAGCGGAGCTGATTTAGAAACAATTGCAACTGCTTTATTAAAATTAGCGCAAGGTGAACGCCCACTAATTTTACCACCAGATCCAGTATTTAAACCTGCGCGAGAAATGCGAGATCGTGATAGCCGAGGAGGCGAGCGTCGGTTGCGTGGTGATAACCGTGAATCACCCAAACGTCGAGAGCGCCGAGATGTTGGCGATATGGATATGTACCGCATTGAAGTGGGTAAAGAAAACGGTATTGAAGTTCGTCATATTGTTGGAGCAATTGCCAATGAGGGTGATATTAGTAGTCGGTACATTGGTAATATTAAACTTTATGATACTTATTCAACTGTTGAATTACCAAAAGGCATGCCGAAAGACATGTTGAAACATTTTGAAAAAGTAAGAGTTCTTAATCAACCAATGAAAATGAGTCTATGTACTGGCACAACGGCTGAAGCAAAGCGAGGCCGTAAAAGTGGCAAATCTGATATATCTGATAAAGGATTTGCAAAAAAACGTGGTCGCCCTTCAGCACCTAAATTTTAATGATGTTAACCTCTGCCATCTGGCAGAGGTAAATTTATCTCCTCTCATTTTGAACAACTACTAGCAAAGTCGTTCGCCCTATATGCCATGCAATATTGAGGCCATGCAAGATTGAGTTAGAAAATTAATGATATAACTTCAAAAGTTAATCAATACGAGGTAAGTATGGTTAGCGGTCTAGTTATTGCAAATAAGTAATATAGACATAATGAATTAGTCATAAATTTTTCTGAGAAAGAAACTAAAATAAAACAATGTTAGTGTTTTGCCCTAAGTTAGGATTGAGAGTATACTGTTGCTAATATTAAACGGTAAACAGAGGTATAGCATGGCAAATTCCTTAAATAAATGTAAAGCTAATGAAACAGCAGCATGTTGTTGTGTGGATGTTGGTACAATAATTGACAACGAAGATTGTACTGCTGGGTATGAGCACGTTTTTGCAACAGAATCAGAAGCTCAAGCTAAATTGGCTTCATTAACACAAGCTGCAAAAAATGTTGAAACAGAACCATGCAAAATTGATAGCAATATTGAAAAAGTTAACGATGGATTTAAATTATCAGTAAAATTTACCTTTTGCTGTGGTGCAGAATCTATGATTTTTCAATTAAAATTACGTTAATTAACTATAGATGAAAATTAACTATAAATGAAAGTTTGCATTATGAGACACGGTGAAGCAGGGTTTTCTGCTTCATCGGATTTTAGCAGAGCCTTAACCAATTATGGCATAAAACAGTCGAATCAAGCTGGAATGTGGCTTAAAGAGCAAGGTTATCAATTTGAGCTTGGTTTAGTCAGCCCTTATTTACGTGCTCAACAGACATTTACTGCATTATCATCACACGTTAATGTTGCAAAGATTGAAACTGATCAGTTTTTAGTGCCCGGTGGTAACTCATCACATGCCGCTGGCATATTAACGATGTTGCTAGCTGAAGGCACTGAAAATGTAATAGTGGTATCACATCTACCTCTAGTGGGATATTTAGTTAATGAATTGTGCCCGCAAATCAATCCTCCTATGTTTCCTACAGCGGCAATTGCTTGTATTAATTTGTCGTTAGACTCTGCAGGAAAACTTGAATGGTTTTATCAAGCGGAGTAAAAAAACTTAATCTTTTTGATTTGCCGTTAACTGGTCGAGCTTTAATTGAAGCATCGGCTGGAACAGGCAAAACTTATTCACTCACCTTTATTTACTTAAGGTTATTACTTGGCATTGGCCAAAATAGCTACCCAAGACCTTTAGAGGTTAACGAAATTCTGGTAGTTACTTTTACCAAAGCGGCGACCCAAGAACTACGTTCTCGAATAAGGAAAAATATACAAGAACTACGAATTGGATTATTGGAAGGACAACATCAAGATCCTATTTATCAACAACTCATTGAATTAGTTGACGATCGAAAATTAGCGGTGCAACGACTTACCGTTGCTCAACAATCAATGGATGATGCGGCAATTTATACTATCCATAGTTTTTGCCAGCGTATACTCACCAGTCATGCGTTTGAATCTGGCGTATTATTTGAGCAAAAGTTAGTTTCAGATGAATCACAACTAAAATTGCGAGTAACACAAGACTTTTGGCGCCACTACTTTACGCCACTGGATAAATCGCTTGCCTATTTAGTCCTTGCAACATGGCAAGATCCAACGGAATTATTGAAAGATATTACCCCATATTTAGGCTTAGATCTAAACGACAATAAACCGATAAATCCAGATATCACAGCTAAAATTAAAGCGTTTCATCAAATAAATTATGAGAAAATTGAAAATGTTAAGCAGTCTTGGCTAGCGTCGGTTGATGAGTTAGTCGATATCATTTCTCAATCAGGTGTCAGCAAACAATCATATAGCCGTCGAAATTTACCTAATTGGGTGACTAAAGTCTCAGCATGGGCAAATAATGCAACTCAATCTTTCCAATTACCTAATGAGCTCGAAAAGTTTAAGCAATCGGTTTTAATTGAAAAAACGAAAGAAGGAAAGAATGCGCCATACCATTTTGTTTTTGATCAGATTGACGACTTATTCAAACAATCGTTTGATTTACGTAGCCAAATTTTAATAGATATCGTCAGTGTGATTCAAAAAGATCTTTACAACGAGAAACTTAAAAATGGCGAAATGAGCTTTGATGATCTTATTGGGCAACTTAATCGCGCATTACATGCAAAAACAGGCGCACGATTAGCGAAAAGTATAGCTTCAAAATACTGTGTTGCCTTGATTGATGAATTCCAAGATACCGATCCTGCGCAATATCAAATTTTTAACCATATTTATGATAACAAGCAGACCGATCGAGGCTTACTGTTTATTGGCGATCCTAAGCAAGCCATTTACAGTTTTCGGGGGGCTGATATATTCACTTATTTAAAAGCTAAACAATCGGCAGGAGAAAATTATTTTACCATGGATGTAAACCATCGTTCGTCGGCAGCGATGGTTAACGCTGTTAACCAATTGTTTGCTAATTGCGATAATCCATTCATATTTGAAGATATTCCTTTTTTACCTATGGATGTAGCAAAACAGAATCAACAAAAGTCTTTGCAAATTAATAACCAAGAAATAGGTGCGTTAACAGCATATTTATTGCCTGACGAAATTACAACTAAAACAGATTATCAAAATCACATGGCAAATTGTTGTGCTGACCAAATTGTGACTTTGTTATCTAATTCATCAATATTAATTGATAATGAAAAACAACAGCGCCCTGTAACAACGGCTGATATTGCCATCTTAGTACGCACTGGGCGTGAAGCAGAAATTATTCAACAAAAATTGGCTAATTGTGGTGTTAAAAGTGTTTACCTATCAAACCATAGTAGCGTTTTTTCTTCAAATGAGGCAAAAGATGTATTGAACCTACTACAGGCCGTTTTAATGCCTGAAAACGAAGCAACACTAAGATTAGCGTTGATGACGTCATTGCTAGGGCAAACCATGACTGAGCTAGAGCAAATTACTGACAATCAAGACAAATGGGAAAGTTTAGTTGAAGAGTTCAAACAATACCAAGCAATTTGGCAATATTATGGTGTGTTAGTTATGTTACGCCGAATGATGAAAAAACGTCATTTAGCTGAAAACATATTAGCTCACAAAGATGGCGAGCGAACATTAACCAACTTAATGCATTTGGGGGAATTACTACAAGATGCATCAAATGAATTAGATAGCCCACATGCGTTAATTCGTTGGTTTACAAAGCAAATAGTTAGCCCTGATCTTAACTTAGAAAATCATCAGCAACGCCTCGAAAGTGATGAAAACCTTGTTAAGATTATTACTATTCATAAATCAAAGGGATTGGAGTTCCCGATTGTTTGGTTACCATTTATTTCATTGTGTCGAATATCAGATAGCCAATTTTATCATGATAAAAATGATGACTATCAGCTAAATTATGTATGGCGGTTAACTGACGAGATTAAACAACAAATAGAAAACGAACGACTTGCTGAAGATTTACGATTATTATATGTTGCAATGACGCGCTCTGTTTACCATTGTTACATTGGTCTTGCCTCATTGAAAGCCAATCAATCTGCTATTAATTATTTATTAAATAGTGAATTAAGATCAATTGAACGTATGGCTAATTTAGTCGATGTACAATTACCCGTAGAGTGTAAGCAGTATATTCCCCAAATTTTGCCAAACCAAGTTTTGTCAGCTAACGTATTTTCGCGCAATATCTCAAGTGATTGGCGGGTCACAAGTTACACGGAATTACAAAAACATAATGATCAAATATTGGCTTACCATCCTGATATTATTAATGACTGGGACGAACCACAACTTGACACAAACAGTTCCCTGCCAGCTGATTTTCAATATGATATTCATCATTTTCCTAAAGGGGCATATGTCGGTACATTAATGCATAGCATTATGGAAGAGGTCACGCCAGATAACCTTGATGCATTATGCAATAACATGTTGACAAAGCTAAATTTAGAACCAGCATGGCATAGCGTAATAACTAAATGGATGCAGCAAGTATTGGGTACACAACTGCATAAGCCAAATTTAATCTTATCAAAAGTATTATTGGATCAACATATTAATGAATTGCAATTTTATCTCCCTATACGCAAAACGGTAACTAGCCAGCAATTAGATAGCTTATGTAAACGATATGATAATTTGTCAAAATTATGCCCAAAGTTAGACTTTGACGCTGTACAAGGCATGTTAAAAGGATTTATTGATTTAGTCTTTAAATTTGAAGGAAAATATTATGTGGTTGATTACAAATCAAATTGGCTAGGTAAGTGCGTTGAATCTTATCATCAAGCCGCTTTAGAAAAAGTGATGTGTGAGCATCGTTATGATTTGCAATATCAACTTTATTGTTTAGCATTGCATCGTTTTTTAAAAAATCGCTTAACAAATTACCAATACCAAACGCATTTTGGCGGTGTTTATTACCTGTTTTTGCGTGGCATGCCTGAACATGGCGTCTTTTACCATCGGCCTGAACAAGCCTTTATTGAAGAGCTTGATAAATTATTTGAAGGTGGAATATCAAATGAGCTATAAGCCGTAAAAAACGCTCAGTGTTGAAAATAGATTAAATAACTAAAAATAAGGCACAAATAATTAGTGCCTTATTTTTTATACCATTAGTTGTTTAATTAACATGAACGACCTTTTAAATTAAAAAAGACACAATTTTTGTAAAAAATATTCAGGAATCTATACCGTTTCAACATAAAATTATTTTAAATTTAATGAGTTAATAAATCTAATTGATAAAGTTGCAAAACGTTTAAATAAAAAGTTTAAATTACTTCTTCAATGAAGATTTTAAATAACGCCAATAGTTGTTTTAATTAACATGAACGACCTTTTAAATTAAAAAAGACGCAATTTTTGTAAAAAATATTCAGGAATCTATACCGTTTCAGTATGAAATCATTTTAAATTTAATGAGTTAATAGATCCAATTGATAAAG
>NZ_LZGV01000066.1:0-59871 GCF_001690265.1 Gilliamella sp. HK2 | reverse complement strand
CTATCAAATAAATCAGTTAATACATATCTAATATTCCTTTCAAATTTGAAAATCAGTGTATCAACTGTAACGAAATGTGATAGAATGCCGAGGCTATTTTGATTAGCAAATAATTATAAAAATAGTTTATTAAATTCTCAAACAATACCTCTTTATATAAAACACAATTATAAACACTATGAATATATCACCCCCTACAATTGGATTTGTGAGCCTTGGCTGTCCTAAAAACTTAGTCGATTCTGAACGAATTTTAACTGAATTACGCACGCAAGGTTATCAAGTTGTGCCAAGCTATGATAATGCCGATCTGGTTATTGTTAACACTTGTGGATTCATTGACAGTGCCGTACAAGAATCTCTCGAAGCAATTGGTGAAGCATTGAACGAAAACGGTAAAGTCATTGTTACTGGATGCCTTGGCGCAAAAGAAGATCAAATTAGATCTGTACATCCCAAAGTACTTGAAATATCTGGCCCACATAGCTATGAATCTGTATTAAGTCATGTTAATAGATATGTCCCCAAACCTGCATATAATCCTTATACGAGTTTAATTCCTCAACAAGGTGTGAAATTAACACCGAAACATTATGCTTATCTCAAAATTTCAGAAGGCTGTAACCACCGTTGTACATTTTGCATTATCCCATCTTTGCGCGGAGATATGATTAGCCGACCAATTGGTAACGTTTTAGATGAAGCTAAACGCTTAGCTGATAGTGGAGTTAAAGAACTATTAGTTATTGCGCAAGATACGTCAGCCTATGGTATCGATATAAAAAACCGCACTAACTTTTGGAATGGTATACCATTAAAAACCGATATTCAGACCCTTTGTGAACAGTTAGCTAACCTAGGAATTTGGGTAAGATTGCATTATATGTACCCTTATCCTAGTGTTGATGACTTAATACCATTAATGGCTGAAGGAAAAATCCTACCTTATTTAGATGTGCCATTACAACATGCAAGCCCATCAGTTTTAAAATCAATGAAACGACCGGGAACTATTGAAAGAACCTTAGAAAGAATTGATAAATGGCGTGAAATCTGCCCAGATATTACTTTGCGCTCCACTTTTATAGTCGGATACCCAGGTGAAACAGATCAAGATTTTGAGCTATTGCTCAGCTTTTTATCTCAAGCACAATTGGATCGTGTTGGTTGCTTCACATATAGCCCCGTAGAAGGTGCTGCTGCCAATAAACTAGCTAACCAAATACCAGAAACGATCAAACAAGAGCGTTTTGATCGTTTTATGCAATTACAGCAAAAAATCTCAACACAAAAGCTACAAGCCAAAATAGGTAAAACGCTTCCCGTTATTATTGATGAAATTGATGATGAAGGCGCAATAGGCCGTAGCATGGCTGATGCTCCTGAAATAGACGGTGTTGTATATTTAAATGAAGAAAACCAAGTTAAAGTAGGTGATATTGTTCAAGTTAATATTGAACATTCTGATGAATACGACCTCTGGGGAACAGTTAAAAGGTAATAAACCATGAAACAACATTATAAACACGAAGTAAAAAATCTTGGTAAATTAGCAGTTCCTGTACTTATTGCACAAGTATCTCAAACGGCAATCACCTTTGTCGATACCATCATGGCGGGAAATTATAGCAAAACAGCCTTATCTGGAGTAGCTATTGCCGTATCAATTTGGTTACCAACAATTTTATTTGGCCAAGGTTTGTTAACGGTGCTAACCCCCATTATCTCAAACTTAAATGGTGCAGCTAAACGTGATCAGGTTGCAAGCCAAACTCGTCAAGGCGTGGTAATTGCTTTAATATTGTCGATATTAATGATGATTTTCTTATATCATTCTGACAAAATAATTAATTTAAGGAGTTCAGTTGAGCACCCGATTGATCCCGAAATGGTTAACGTTGCCGTCTCATTTTTACGCGCTATCATGTGGGGGGTGCCTGCGTTCTTACTCTTTTTAGTTTACCGAAATCAATGTGAGGGACTATCGAATACTAAACCCGCTATGGTCATCATATTTATTGCTCTTCTTGCCAATATTCCAATTAACTATATTTTAATCTATGGAAAGTTAGGCTTACCTGCTTTTGGTGGCGTTGGTTGTGGCATTACAGCAACAATTATATTTTGGCTTATGTTTATTTTAATACGCTTATATACACTAGTTAGTCCAAGCCAACAAGATATACGTAATACTCCAATCACAAAACTGGTTGATTTTAATATAATCAAAAAGATTATTATACTGGGTACCCCTTTAGCGCTGGCTTACTTCTTTGAAATGAGCCTTTTTGCTGTGATTGCGTTATTAATAGCTCCATTAGGGCAAATAACCGTTGCAGCTCACCAAATCATTTTTACTATCAGTAGTTTGACCTTTGCTATTCCATTATCTCTTGGTGTTGCAACCAGTATACGTGTTGGCTATTTACTAGGTAATAAAAAACCAGCGTTAGCTAAACAAACCGCCTATATTAGTTTATCAATATCGCTCTGCATGGCTGTTTTTGTTGCACTAGTTCTAGTCATTTTTAGAACACCAATTATCGCACTATTTACCAGCGAGGCTGCGGTCATTGCTATCTGTATGCAGTTAATTATTTTACTTGCTATCTATCAAGCATCTGACTATTTGCAAGTTGTGGCAAGTAATGTGTTGCGAGGTTATAAAGATACTCAAAGCATCTTTTTTATTACACTACTATCTTATTGGGTTGTTGGATTGCCTGTTGGTTATGTTCTAGGATTGACCGATCTAATCATTAAGCCAATTGGTGCCGCTGGTTTTTGGATAGGAATTATATCAGGGCTTGCTGTTGCAGCATTATTATTAATTGCTAGAATGGTTTACATACAAAGACAGCCCGCTGAAGCTATTTTAGAGCGCGCAGCAAGATAAATTATTTAATTGGAACAGCTAAAATTTTAAAAGGATTAACACATTTTATAAACAGCAAGTGATGTGATAAGCGCTGCAATAATTGGCTGAAAATGTGTTTTATCCAATCCTATAAATAATTGTTGTATTTACTTATTTTTAATATTTGTAATATACAAAAAATAAGCAACTGAAAATGAATAAAAAATCTTCAAAGATTTAGTAATGGAGTTATCTAACAATCTGAGAAACGTAAGGTTTCCGATGGATGATTCGATCAAAAGATGATGTATTTAGCTATATAATAAGTTTTTGAAGAACTCATAATGCGAAACCTGAAATTGTAACGCTACAATCGGTTGGTTTATTGTAGAATTTGGTAACAGAACTTCTCATCACTTTTAATGAGTAAATACGCAAACTTTGGATTAGATTCTTCCTTAAGATGACTTTATTTTCTATCCTAATGAGTTAATCGTTTAATACAATAATACATTATTTTTTGTTTATGATTGGGTTATATCGGAAAAACATTAATTCAATTATCTGTTATTTAATTATCATATCATCTCGATGAACAGCAACAGAACCATATTCATAGCCAATAATTTGGCTAATTTTTTTGGAATGGTGTCCTGCAATTTGCCTCAGTGCATCGCTATTGTATCGGCTAACACCTTGAGCAATATGCTTGCCGATGCTATTACAAATATCAATCACTTCACCACGAGAAAAGTTTTTTTCAACTTTTATAATGCCTTTTGGTAGTAGTGAACTACCGTTGTTTAATATTGCATTAACTGCACCATCATCTAAAAATACTTTACCAGCTTTAGGTGCGCCAAATAACCAGTATTTTCGGTGCTCTAGTGGCGTTTTTTGCGGCAAAAATTTTGTGCCAACAAATTGATTATTGATAATATCAATAATCACATTAGATCTATTTCCAGCTGCAATTACCACTTCAATACCTGCGCTACCTGCAATTTCCGCAGCTTGTAATTTTGTGCTCATACCTCCTGTACCCAGTCCAGAAACACTACCACCAGCAATACTACGTAAATTATCATCGATCTGGTCGATCTCTTGGATAAGTTTTGCATTACTATCTGTTCTTGGATCGGCTGTATATAAACCATCAATATCGGTTAATAATATCAGTTTATCAGCTTGTGCTAAAATAGCGGCAAGGGCAGATAAATTATCGTTATCGCCCACTTTTATTTCGGCTGTGGCGACTGCATCGTTTTCATTGATTACAGGAACGATACGATTATCTAACATGGCTTTTAATACATCTTGTGCATTTAAAAATCTTTCACGATCTTCTAGATCTGCACGAGTTAGTAACATTTGGCCAATATAGATTTTATAGATAGAAAATAGCTGTTCCCAAAGTTGTATCAGTTTGCTTTGCCCAACAGAGGCGAGTAATTGCTTTGAGGCGATAGTATTAGGTAAGGTAGGGTAGTTTAAGTATTCGCGACCTGCGGCAATGGCGCCAGAAGTAACAATAATAATTTTATGTCCATTTTGATGTAAAGTTGCACATTGTCGTATCAACTCAACTATTCGTGCCCGATCTAGCTGTTTAGTACCACCAGTTAGTACACTGGTGCCTAATTTAACAACAATAGTTTGTTGTTTATTATTGGACATAATATGACTCTTTTGGTTAATCGTGAATTATAAAACAGACCTCATCCATTTGACTGATTGGGTTAACGCCTGATGTAAACTTTTTTGTAGTGGTGTTTTTGGCACGGTCACTATTTTATTTTGTTTAGTTGAATGAATCAATTTTGCTTCACTAAGATTACTTAATTTATCATTTTCAAAAATGATATTCATGACCGGTACTTGGCAAGCATGTGTTAAAAGACCTTGATTTTTTAGAGAAAAATAATTTAACTCTGCGGCTAATTGCTGATTGGATATCGAAGGTAAACCCAAACGGCTAGCTAGCATATCTTTATAACTATTAGGGAGATCTTTTTGCAGTTCTTTGTCAGCAAAAATTTGATGAACAAATGGCGTAAAGTTAAATAATCCTCTAATTTTATTTGGCATTAAATAAGCTAAGCGAGTGGCAATATGCGAACCAAATCGAAAACCAGCAACAATAACACGATGATCATCAATCCATGGTATGTTGGACAATTGCTCTAATA
The DNA here is from genome assembly GCF_001690265.1 of Gilliamella sp. HK2. Taxonomy (NCBI): domain Bacteria; kingdom Pseudomonadati; phylum Pseudomonadota; class Gammaproteobacteria; order Orbales; family Orbaceae; genus Gilliamella; species Gilliamella sp. HK2. Next base: position 54,825 of record NZ_LZGV01000066.1, on the reverse strand, counting down.
TAGCTTGATGAATTTTACTGCTATTTTGTGTTAAAGCAAAATTACGGCTATAGCCAACAGAAGGTAAATCAACAGTTAACATGGCAAATCCTTGAGGGGCTAAAAATTCACTAAAATATCGATAATAATCGATTTGTAAATTACCCAAAGCATTACAGATTAGTACCACAGGGCAAGCCCCTTCAGTTTTTGGTAGGTGTAAAATTGTTTTAACGTTGTGATTATCAACTTTAAATTCAAGTTCTTTAACTAAAAAAGTTGAAAAATTAAGGGCTTTGGAATAAGTTTGATAAGCACAGGCTTGGGCATACATTGCCAGCTCATCATTTTTAAAATGTGGATAACTGGCAATACTTGCATATTCACTGGCAATAAGGTACTCGTTGAGTAGCTTATCTTTATCTGCATCGGTAAGATTTGTTTTATCTACTGACTCTGCTTTAGTTTGCCACATTGCTGCTTGGTTTAAAAACTCATAAATCCAGTTACCAGATTGATAACCGATAACAGTATCTAACCATTTATCATTTGTGTGGCATCTTGTTGAAGCGGCAATTTTTGATAAAACCGCTTCAGCTTCTAATTTTGGTAACCCCCGCCAATGCCACAAAATAGGGTTGACAATTCGATACCATTTTGAGTCGACCTCTCCATCTAACGCACTAATGCTACTGCCATTACTACTATCAGTACGGTTAATTAGCGTCGAAGTCTCAGGATAATTCAATTGTGGTTTGAATATCTGTGCTGTTAGATTTTCGGTAGCTGCCATAACAACCTTGGTATCCTTATTGATTATTTATGATCGCAAATAGGTTTAACAAACATAACACCTGTATCCCAAGGTTGTTCGATCCAAGTGTCTTGAGCAATATCTACAACATAATCATCAACAAGTGGTTTACCTGCTGGTTTTGCAAAAATAGTAACAAAGTGAGCTTTTGGATACATTTCACGAATAGTGTGAGCAGTGTTGCCCGTATCGACTAAATCATCAACGACAATAAAGCCTTCGCCATCACCATTGGCTTGCTTTAGGATCAGTTTTTCGCGTTGATGATCGTGATCATAACTTGAAATGCAAACAGTATCAACATAACGAATACTAAGTTCTCGAGCTAAAATAGCGGCAGGGACTAAACCACCACGGCTAACGGCAATGATACCTTTCCATTGATTAGCAGGTAATAAACGTTCTGATAGTTGACGCCCGTAGGATTGCAACATTTCCCAGGTAACGGTGAATTTTTTCTTTTCAGCAATAAGTTCTGCTTTGTGTTGTTTTTTGGCTTGGATTTCTTCTTCTGTTAATAAAGTTTGTTCTGTTGACATGAGTAACCTGCAATTTTAATCGAATGTGTGAATAAATAAATATTCATGAACTAAAAATAGATGTAAAATTGCACCTTATTATAGAGTGATTAGTTAAAAAAAACCACTCCTTAATTTAATACTAACTTAATTAATTTTGAGGTTATATCATGCTTTCTACTTTAGCACCCAAATTTGTTTGGCAGATTTTTAATGATATTTGTAAAATCCCGCATCCATCTCATCATGAACAAATGATAACTAAATACATTGTCGATTTTGCTAATACGCATCATATCGACTGCAAGCTTGATAAAGTAGGTAACATTTTACTCACTAAACCAGCAAGCAAAGGAATGGAACAGTGTCCATCGATTGCTTTGCAAGCTCATATGGATATGGTGCCACAAAAAAATGAAGGTACTGTGCACGATTTTTTCACTGATCCAATTCAAGCTTATGTTGATGGTGAATGGGTAAAAGCCAAAGGTACCACGTTAGGTGCAGATAATGGTGTCGGCTTAGCATCTGCGCTAGCTGTGTTAATTGATCCGGCTGTTGAACATGGGCCGATTGAAGTATTAATAACGACCTCAGAAGAAACAGGTATGCACGGTGCTTTTGGTTTACAACCTAATTGGTTAAAGAGCCGTTATTTGATTAACACTGATTCTGAAGATGAGGGGGAAATATTTACGGGCTGTGCTGGAGGTGTTGATTTTTCCACAACTTTTGCTGTGACCTATGCGGTAATACCGGAAAAGCATGATTGTTATATAAGCATTTCACTAAAAGGACTAAAAGGTGGGCATTCTGGTTGTGATATTCACCTTGGGCGTGGTAATGCAATCAAATTAATGGCTCGCTTTTTAGCGCAGTATGTACAAGATATCCCATTTAGATTAGCCGACATAAAAGGTGGCTCACTACGTAACGCTATTCCAAGAGAAGCTTTCATTGAAATCACTTTAAATAAACAAGATCTACCTAAATTAGAAGCCATTGTTAAACAATATCAAACTATTTTACACAACGAATTAGGCCATGTAGAACCTTCTATCGAAATAACATTATCTGAAGTTGAATCTAATAAAGTCAAAAGGGTATTAACAGCTGAACATCAAAATAAGATTATAAACTATCTCAATACCGCACCTAATGGTGTGATTAGAATGAGCGATCAGCTTCATGGTGTGGTTGAAACATCACTTAATTTAGGTATAGTCAGTATCGAAGACAACCAATTTAATGCCCATTTTTTGATTCGCTCTCAAGTGGATAGTGCAAAAGATGCTGTTGTATCAACCTTGGTATCGTTTAGCCAACTTATTAATGCTAATTACGAAATCAGTGGTGGCTATTCGGGTTGGGAACCCAATTTAGATTCGCAATTACTTAAACTTGCAAAAGGTAAATATCACGAAATTTTTTCTCAGCAGGCAAAAATAATGGTGATACATGCAGGGCTGGAATGTGGTCTATTTAAGCAAAGCTATCCAAATATGGATATGATCTCAATTGGACCAACAATTGTTTCACCACATTCCCCAGATGAGAAAGTCAATATCCAAAGTGTTTATCGTTATTGGGAATTATTGATAGCAATATTAAAATCAGCAAGTTTTTTAAAATAATATAGCTCATTAAATACCTACCGATCGTTATTGGTAGGTATTAACATTATTTGTTTGTACCTTATTTTTGCAAAAAATGTTTTAGCATTTAAGCCTTATCTTAAAATCAATTTCGATAGAAATAATGAAATTAAATTCATAAAAAGTGAATAAAAATTCATTTTGTGCTTGTGTTAGTCTTTTGAATGGCTTACTATATGCACAATTATTGCGTAAGAATTAATAAGGATGAATATGTTAAAGGCAATTGTTATCGGTGCAAGCGGGTATGCGGGCGCAAAATTAGCTTATTATTTGCACAAGCATCCCCATGTCGAACTTACCGCTTTAATTGTGTCGGAAAATAGTCAAGATGGTGGCAGGCTGATTTCTGATTATGAGCTGCATCCTCAGCTAAAAGGGGTTATTGATCTGCCACTTATAGCCACATCTGATTATTCTGCTTATATCAATGATGTTGATATTGTTTTTTTAGCCACCGAACATACCGTTAGTCACAATCTTGCTCCTTACTTTTTAGAGCATGGTTGCACTGTATTTGATTTGTCAGGCGCATTTAGGGTGAATTGTGCTACTTTTTATAGCGATTACTATGGTTTCACGCACCAACACCCTAAATGGTTAGATAAAGCTGTTTATGGTTTAGCTGAGTGGAATGTTGAGCAGATCAAACATGCACAGCTTATTGCTGTGCCTGGGTGCTATCCTACCGCTTCGCAATTACCACTAAAACCGTTAATCGAAGAGAGTTTATTGGATAATTCACAATGGCCGGTAATTAATGCTGTAAGTGGTGTGAGTGGCGCAGGCCGAAAACCTTCACATAATAATTTATTTTGCGAAGTAAGTTTACATGCTTATGGGGTATTTACTCATCGCCATCAGCCCGAAATTGCAACGCATTTAGGGCAAGAAGTTATTTTTACACCGCATCTAGGTAGTTTTAAACAAGGTATCCACGCCACAATCACTTGCCGAGTAAAAGCGGGTGTAACATCACAAGACATTCTTGCTACTTTAAATAAATACTACCAAAATAAACCTTTAATTCGAGTGTATCAAAAAAATTTGCCTGCATTAAAATCTGTTGTTGGTTTGCCTTATTGCGATATTGGCTTTGTATTAAAAGATCGTCATTTAATCTTAATTTCTGTTGAGGATAACTTATTAAAAGGCGCAGCAACGCAGGCTGTACAGTGCATGAACATTCGGTATGGTTTTGATGAAACAACCGCATTATTATAAAAATGGACTAATTTCTATTTTAAATTTTGAACATCTTAACAATAAGTTAAATTACTAGGAAACTAAAATGAGACCATTAATTATAAAACTTGGTGGCGTATTACTTGATAACAAAGATGCCTTAAGCCAATTATTTGTTGTTATTAGTGAATATAAAAAGAATTATCAACGATCTTTAATTATTGTTCATGGCGGTGGTACGGTAGTTGATTCATTAATGGATAGGCTTTCTTTACCCGTAGTACGCCGAAATGGGCTACGTGTAACGCCAGCTGATCAAATTGATGTGATTGTAGGAAGCCTTGCTGGTAGCGCAAACACCAAATTATTGTCTGAAGCTAAAAAACATCAAATACCAAGTGTTGGGCTCTGCCTTGCTGATGGTAATAGTGTTAAAGTCAAACAAATTTCGGAAGATCTAGGTTATGTTGGCGAAGCTCAAGCAGGCGATCCTACATTAATAAATTTACTTGTTAATGCAGATTATTTGCCGATTGTTAGCTCAATTGGCATCACCGAAAGTGGGCAAATGATGAATGTTAATGCCGATCATGCTGCGGTAGCGCTCGCTAAAACTTTAGGTGCAGACTTAATATTATTGTCTGATGTCGTTGGCGTGCTTGACGAAAATAAGCAGCGGATTGAGTCTTTAACACAATCACAGGCGGATCAATTGATCGCTAAAAGTATTATTACCGATGGTATGGTGGTAAAAGTGAATTCGGCTTTTGAAGCAGCTAAAGAACTGGGGCAGCCGATTGTGATTGCCAGTTGGAAAGAGTCCGATCAACTTATCAAATTATTTAATGGAATATCAGGAGCAACGGGTACAAAAATTATTGCTTAAATAACAAGTATTTGTATTAGGCTAGTTATCATCAATGCAAGTATAAAAGTATATATCTTTAACGCATTTATTTATCGTAAGTTAATTTGGAAAGGGTGTAACATGAAAAAAAGTGGAACAAAAAAGGTTGTATTAGCTTATTCAGGTGGTTTGGATACATCAGCAATTATTCCTTGGTTAAAAGAAAACTATGGAAGATGTGAAGTTTACGCTTTTGTTGCTAATGTAGGTCAAGATCCCAAAGAATTAAAAGATGTCGAAAAGAAAGCTAAAGCCTCGGGGGCGGTGGCTTGTAAAGTGGTTGATTTACGAGAAGAATTTGTTAAAGACTATGTATATCCTGTTTTGAAAACAGGCGCCTTATATGAAGGCACTTATTATCTTGGTACCTCGATGGCTCGTCCAATTATTGCAAAAGCACAAGTAGAATATGCATTAGAAGTTGGTGCAGATACACTATGTCATGGTGCAACAGGTAAAGGTAATGACCAAGTACGCTTTGAAACAACTTACACTGCACTTGCTCCACAACTAAAAGTCATTGCACCTTGGCGTGAGTGGGATCTACGTTCACGTGAAGCGTTAATTGATTATTTAAAAGTTCGTAAAATCCCAACCACGGCAACGGTTGAAAAAATTTATAGCCGTGACGAAAACGCATGGCATATCTCGACTGAGGGCGGTGTGCTAGAAAGTACTTGGAACCAGGCTAATGCTGATTGCTGGGCTTGGACTGTTTCGCCCGAAGATGCGCCAGATAAACCAGAACTGGTTACTATTGGAATAGAAAAAGGCGAAGTAGTGTCGGTTAACGGCAAAAAATTATCGCCTTACAACTGCGTGGTAACACTGAATAAAATTGGTGCAAAACATGGCGTTGGTCGCGTAGATATTATTGAAAATCGCCTAGTTGGCATTAAATCACGTGGTTGCTATGAAACTCCAGGTGGCACAATAATGATGACAGCATTACGTGGTTTAGAGCAATTAATCTTAGACCGTGACAGCTTTAAATGGCGCGAACAACTCGGAATTGAAATGGCCTATGTTGTTTATGATGGTCGTTGGTTTGCTCCATATCGACGTTCAATTCAAGCGGCCGCTGAAGTATTAGCACAAGACATGACAGGCGAAGTTGTTGTTAAACTTTATAAAGGTAATGCAACAGCAGTACAAAAAAAATCGCCGAATAGTCTATATAATGAGGAGTTTGCAACATTTGGAGAAGATGATGTTTATGATCACAGCCATGCAGGTGGCTTTATTCGTCTATTCTCGTTATCCTCACGTATACGAGCTTTAAACGAAGATAAGAAAAAACAACCCGCTCAAAAGACCAAATCAGCTAAATCTGTTAAAACAGCGGAACCTGTGAGTAAAACATAGCAACAAAAGTAAAAAAGTGATTTCCGATATCACAAATAAAATAACAACAATATACAGGCTAATGTCTGTATGTTGTTATTTTAGATAAAATTGTACGTGTTTAACTAGTTATTAAAAATAATATAGAGGTAATTATGGCATTATGGGGTGGGCGTTTTAGCCAAGCGGCAGATCAACAATTTAAGCATTTTAATGATTCATTGCGCTTTGACTATCGTCTTGCAGAGCAAGATATCATTGGTTCAATTGCTTGGTCGAAAGCATTGGTGACTGTTAACGTTATATCTTATGATGAGCAAAAAAAGTTAGAAAAAGCTTTGAACGAATTACTGGTTTTGGTACAACAAGATCCCAATCAGATTTTACAAAGTGATGCTGAAGATATACACAGTTGGGTGGAGCAAAAACTGATCGAAAAAATTGGTGATTTGGGTAAAAAATTACATACAGGTCGAAGTCGCAACGATCAATCAGCCACTGACCTAAAACTATGGTGTAAAGATCAAATTCCTTATTTAATTAATACCATTAATCAATTGCGACAATCTCTTGTTACAACAGCAAAACAACATCAAAATGCCGTTATGCCTGGTTATACCCATCTACAGCGAGCACAACCAATCACATTTGCACATTGGTGTTTAGCTTATTTTGAAATGCTCAGCCGTGATGTTAGTCGTTTACAAGATACCTTAAAACGCTTAGATGTAAGCCCATTAGGGACAGGTGCATTGGCTGGAACTGCTTATCCCATGGATCGCGATCAATTAGCAAATTGGTTAGGTTTTTCGGTAGCAACAAATAATAGTTTAGATTCGGTGTCTGATCGTGATCACATTCTTGAGCTATTAAATAATGCTTCAATTGGTATGGTGCATCTATCACGTTTTGCTGAAGATCTTATCATTTTCAACACTGGTGAAGCTAACTTTGTTGAATTATCTGATCGCGTTACTTCGGGCTCGTCACTTATGCCGCAAAAAAAGAATCCAGATGCATTAGAACTAATTCGTGGCAAAGTAGGTCGAGTGACTGGCGCATTAACCGGAGCGCTTATGACCTTGAAAGGTTTACCGCTTGCTTATAATAAAGATCTACAAGAAGATAAAGAACATCTATTTGATGCACTGGATACTTGGCATGAATGTTTAGATATTGCCATATTAGTATTAGAAGATATTAAAATTAACTATGCAAACTGCCAAGAAGCGGCTAAACAAGGTTATTCCAATGCGACCGAACTTGCTGATTATTTAGTTGCCAAAGGTATACCATTTCGGGAAGCACATCATATTGTTGGTGAAGCAGTAATTGATGCAATCACCAAGAAAAAGGCGCTTGAAGAGCTCTCGCTTGAGGAATTACAGAAATTTAGCCCTGTCATTGGTAATGACGTTTATTCAATATTATCGTTAGAATCATGCTTAGCCAAACGTTGCGCTAAAGGCGGGGTTTCACCACAACAAGTTAAATTAGCAATTAAAAATGCAAAGCAACAATTATCCTAGCCTTTTCACTCTTCTTCATAACTATGCCGGCATTTGCCGGTATTTTTATATCAATTAAATCAATAATGCCATATAAAGCAATAGTTTTTGATTACAGAGATAAAATAGCCAAAGGGTATAGACGTATGCATCTTTTTCTTAAAAAATCTGATTGTATATCTGTTAATACGGTGTAAAAATAGAATTCTTTTTTGAATGGATTAAAGTGAATTGTTATGAGTAAAAGTTATAACTTTAGTGCAGGTCCTGCAAAATTACCTGCAGATGTATTAAAACAAGTTCAAGCCGAGTTATTGAATTGGCATAATACAGGTGCATCGGTGATGGAATTGAGTCATAGAGGTAAAGATTTTGATGCCTGTGCTGTTGAAGCTTCTAACGACCTGCGTGAAATATTAGATATCCCTAATAATTACAAAATTCTCTATTGCCAAGGCGGTGCTAGAGCACAATTTGCCGCAGTGCCATTAAATATTTTAGGCAATAAAACCAATGCAGACTATATCAATAGTGGTTATTGGAGCCAGTGTGCTGCCAAAGAAGCCAGTAAATATTGCCAAATTCACGAGCAAAATGTGGTCATAAAGCAAAATGGATTAACCGCTATCAAACCTATGTCTGAATGGCAATTAAATGATGATTCCGCTTATGTACACTATTGTCCCAACGAAACAATTGATGGTATTGAAATTTTTGAAGAGCCAAATTTTGGTAATAAAACAGTCGTTGCCGATCTATCATCATGCATATTATCACAACCAATTGATATAAGCCGATATGGTATCATTTATGCGGGTGCCCAAAAAAACATTGGTCCATCAGGTATTACTATTGTTATTGTGCGTGAAGATCTAATCGGTCATGCCCAAAAAATCTTACCATCAATATTAGATTACAAAATTTTAATGGATAACGATTCTATGTTTAATACACCACCTACCTTTGCATGGTACTTGTCGGGGTTAGTGTTTAAATGGATAAAAAACCTTGGTGGGCTAAAAGCCATGCAGCAACGTAACCAAGCCAAAGCACAATCGCTATACCAATATATCGACCAATCTAATTTTTACCGAAATACTGTTGCAACCGCTAACAGATCAATTATGAATGTAACTTTCTTATCGCCAAATGAAGAGCTAGATAAAAAATTTGTAAGCGAAGCAAGCCAAGCTAACATTATTGGTATTAAAGGGCATCGAATTGCCGGAGGAATGCGTGCATCAATTTATAACGCCATGGATCAAGAAGGGGTCAATTATTTAATTGACTTTATGCAGCAATTTGAAAAGCAAAATAGCTAAAAGCTATACAAGTAGTGACGCCAATTAAAAAAGGAAAGGTAAGCCCTCCCTTTTTTAATTAACTAGCCCTATTTGCAACTATATACTTCACCAACCATAACCGCATCTGTTGGTGCAATATCTGAAATATATTGCATAGAAGTATCTTGCGCATTATAAATCACATTACCGCCCATCGTAGCCGCTTTGTTCATAAGTTCTGATGCCGCATCGCGAATAAGTTCACTATGTGTTTTAAGTCCAGAAAAGAAACTGCTACGACGCCCCTCTGTTTTCCCCAAAAACTGGCAAGAATCTGCAGGCTTAGTATCAATAAATTGGACTTGGCGACCAGCAGCAGTCGGTTGATATTTATCGCTACTACACGCACTTAAAAGCAAAGTTGCTAATATTACAACACCAACAAATACTGATTTTTTGATAGACATGATATTTCCTTAGCCAATATAATAAAAAATAATAATGAACCAAGTTATTGTATCAGTTTCATTAAGCAAAAAATATTAGTAATTAAGCGAGAGGAAAACTTTATAAACACATTTCAGATTAAGAAATAATCAAACTAACCTGGTTTATTAATTAATTATAGCAAATTCGATTTAACTCTATTATAATCGCAATCCTACTAACTTAGTAGCACGCCGAAATGGCCCCTTAGCTCAGTTGGTCAGAGCAGTCGACTCATAATCGATTGGTCACTGGTTCAAGTCCAGTAGGGGCCACCATTATATGATTTATCTAATTTTTATATTTAATAAACAAGGGCGTTTATGACTATGCCACTAAATATTATTGATATGTTTTTATTATCGCTGATTGTTTTTTGGTGGGTGTATTTGGCTGTTTTTGTATTGAGTATAATTATCGTTTTTGCATGTAAAAATAAATTTTTAAAGTTTATCTGTACAATATTAGCAATAGTACTATTTTGCAGTTATATTTCTCTTTATTATCTTTCGTCGTTTTATACTTATTTTAAGCTTTTTTGATAAGCATTTATGTCCCTTGAAGAAATAACAGTTTTAGCCTTATTGAGTTGTTATCCTTTTCTTCTTGCAATTATCTGTTTAGTTGAATTATTTCTAACTTTTAGCCTCTTAGAAACTCAGATTTAGCTTTCTGTCTCATTATGTTGCGCTTGCCATTAACAAAAAAATAGCGTTTAATAAAGCGCTTTAATACAGATAAAACATCGTTTTTCACCGCTTGCTATATTAATTTTGTTTAATGAGCTGATATTTTTCTACATTCAAATTTGATTTTGCATTTTTCGGGAAATAGTTTATAGCTTGTCACTCGACTAATCTTTTACTACGAGTGAAAATTAGTTATAGGCTTAATGAATTTCTTGTAATTCACTCGTGCTGCATTTAAATACAATTTGAGGATTATCGAATTGATCTTTTGAACTAGTCATCCAGCAGCTTTTCATTGATGGATCGATTTTCTTTATTAATTGCACTTCGTCGCTATTATAGCCACAGCTAATCCAGTTACCCTCTTTATCATAAATGGTATTAACACTCCAAGTCGACTCATATTTTTTGCCATCAATAATACCTACTTCAGGTTTTAATTGAATTAATTTAACAGGTTTATCGGAATAAATACCTGCGGCATTAAGTACTTTACGCTCATTTCTTTTTTCTGAAACTTCCCAACCATCAGGAGCTCTATCAATATCAAATTGAGCAGATTTAACTTTCACCGCTATTGGACAAGTAATTTCATAGGCATTAGCAGTGTGCAAAGCGCCAATTAAAACCAAAGAGGCAACACCTATCTTTAGTATTTTTTCCATTGATAAATCCTTATTAAAATATTGGCATAAATCATCATTTAATTTTATGTTAGATTGCAATTATGCAAAGATCATAAGTGTTGTCAAGCATATAGAATTTAACTCTATAATTATGTATGGTAATTGTTATGGGCATAAGCATAGGAACAAGTAAGATAAAATTTACAATATTTTGGAATGGCAACTCATTTGCAAACAAAAAATTAAGAGAGAAGCGATTTGTTAAATTCTACAGGAGGAGAATAGCCTGACAATATGAACCTAATTTCTTAATGCCCTCTAAGTAGTTATATAAGGTAACCAGAATAACGATATTGGTTTGCATTTAGGATGCCATTTCCCATTTGCAACTGTTTAAGCTTTTTGTGTAATGCAAACAGATTATTTTCTTCTGGTTGTGATGATCTGTAGGTTTGAATGAGATACTTTGCTTGATTTATTTAGTGATCTAAAGTGCAGATCATATTCTTCGGCTAAATTACTGTGTGATTTTTTTTTGCAGATAAAGTTTAACCATTTTTGATTTTACCTTATCCTGATCCTTAAAAAAATTGTATGATATCTAATAATTTTAACAAAAATGGATAAGCAAGGATAAAAGTAAGGTGCTAACAATAAATAATCAGGCTATTAAGACTCTATATGGTGAAGTATATGGAAGAGATGCCTTTATTCTAAAAAATGTCATATTAGATATGTATCCTCTGGAACTAGAGGTAGTAACTTCTCTTGATTTATCTTTTTGTCAATTAAATAATGGGCTAAGTGGTGAAGTTTTAGTTTATTTTAAGTTCAAAGATATAAAAAGTTTAACGATTACGATGATTGATGAATCAAAATATCAACGGGTAAAAAAATCTTGTTTTGATAAAGTATTTGATACCGAATGTGATGAACATTATATCTTAAGTACTTATGATCATGTGTTTGATGTAATTGGTCAATGTGAAGTATGTTATAAGTAGTTATGAACGTTTAGGATGGCGTTTAAATCGTTCAGCTTTACTTATCTGCTATTTATTTGATAAAGCTAGTATGTTTAGATTTAATTGCGATTTTTTACTCAGTTTTGTTTTGGGCTCTACAATAAATAATAGTTGTAGAGAATTAAAAATAGTAAACGTTTTTGTAATTGAGAAAAAGATCTATCCCATTATCCAAATAAAGTAATCAATAAGCTATGGTCACTTTCTACTTAATTCTAACCAACTTTACAAGTTTATTTATATGAGAAAAATTATTGCTATTATACACTATGTGATTTACTTAGCCGGTATGTTTATCTTATTAGTTATGGGTTCTAGCAAATACGATTGGATGCAAGAAATGGATAATACCATGACTAAATTGCCAAAAGATAGCTCTGGTAATATAGGTCTAGTAATGGCAATCTTGGGGCTAATACTAGTTATAATGCAGGCTTTTCGTTTCAAACTGACTCACAGCCATGTTGAAAGGAAAATGATTGTTGTGCTAACGTTACTTGGATCCATTATTGGGTTGATTATATGTAGTTGATGACTAATTTGCTGGAATTCGCAATAATCTAAAGATTGAAAAATGTAGTAGAGCAAACTTTTACCTTAACATAACAAAATACTAACCTTTGGGTAGTAAACTGCTGGGTGCTTTTAGATGGATAATATTTTAATCAAAAATTTACTTTCCGCTATTGAAAAAGGTAAAGTCAGGGGATGTGATGAAATAAAGGAAATAAATGGAGAGCGCTATTTTTTTCAATATGCATTGAAAAAGAAAAGCGGATTTTATAGCACTTACCTTTTTTATATCATTGAAAGTAAGATGGACGTTATAGAGGATTATGGCATTGAGCAAATTAAACAATTCTCTGATATTATTGATGCTGTTAATTATTTTAAATCACTTGGTGTTAATATTGAGCAATTTTCGTCGATAAAAGGAAATTTACCTTTTTAATCAAAATCAAAAATAGTAATAGAGTAGTGTTGTTATTATCAAGTAGATCTATACCTTTACTGTTGAAATAGCTAAAATAAAGCTTTAGATACCGCAAATTATTGCCCGAAAGCTTAGCGTTGCATTTATATTTAGATGGCTAGTTTTTAGTGTATTATGATTCAATGTCTTTTCAATAAATAAATTTTAAAGTTAATAATTCAGCCTTCACTAAGAATAAATATTTTCAAAAATCATTCCAAATATGAAAAACACCGTGCTCCATATAAAGTCACATTTTATTGCGTATTTTAATATTTGGCTTTATATTATGTCTCTAGTAACTCTATTTTAGTTTTTCGCTAATCATTTATAAGCACAATTTTATGCATAAAAAACGCCTTTCTTTGATTGTAGCAATCATGGCTGTTATTGTCATGGTTATAATTATATATTTTGTAAATCAACCTAATACCATTATATTACAAGGTGAGGTTGAATCTAACCGTGTTGATGTGGCGGCTAGAGTACAAGGTCGAGTTATTCAATTTAATTATGATGTTGGAGATAATGTTAAACAGGGTGATATTCTTCTTAATCTTTCAAATCCAGCATTATTAGCGCAGTTAGCGACATCTGAAGCCCAATTAAAAGTGGCAATGGCAAGTCGAGATAATACTTATAGTACTAGACCAGAAACAATTGATCTGCAAAAAGCACAGTTAGATAAAGCGAAATCTGATTTATTATTAGCGCAAACCAGTTATGAGCGAATTAATCGCTTAGTTAAAAATGGAACGGTTTCCAAACAAAATTACGATGAATCGTTTAACCAATATCAAGCGGCTATTAAAGCACATGAAGCAGCTAAAGCTAACCTAGCATTAGCCGAAAATGGTAGCAGTGTAGAACAGAAAAAATTAGCCGATGTACAGGTTGAACAGTCAAAGGCAGCGCTTGAGCAAGTCAACGCTGATGTAAATGAATTAACTTTAATTTCTCCAATTAATGGTCAAATTACAACTCGTGTTGCCGAAGTAGGGCAATTATATAGCCCTGGAACGCCACTTTATTCTATCATTGATTTGAATGATATTTGGTTTACCTTTAATATTCGTGAAGATTTATTGGGCGATCTTAAAGTCGGTGATACGTTCAAGGTAAAGGTACCAGCATTAAATAATCAAGTCATTGATGTTAAAGTAACTGTCTTAAATGCTTTAGGACAATATGCCAATTGGCAAGCGACTAAAGCGACGGGTGACTTTGATTTAAAAACCTTTGAAATGCGCGCCAAACCAATTAATCAAGTGCCTGGTCTCCGTCCTGGAATGAGCGTTACCACCAAATGGCAATCTCGTTAACATAATAATGTGGAGATTTTACACAAAAGGGAACGGCATTAATGGCTAATTCGCTATTAAAAGTGATTATATGGGAACTGCATAAATTAATTAAACAGCGTTTTTTGTTTTTGTTGGTTTTCATCTATCCTTTATTGTTTATTTTTTTGTTTTTTTATATGTACCATGCAGGAGTGATTACTCAGGTACCAATAGCTGTTGTTGATCAGGATACAACATCATCATCACGTCTATTGATTCAACAAGTTGCCGCTTCACCTCAGTTACAGGTTGCTAAACGCTACCAAGATCTTTCGTCTGCTAAGCATGCCTTGATTAAAGGTGATGTTTATGCGGTACTTTTTATTCAACCTAAATTTGAAAAAGATCTTATTGCAGGCCATCAACCAGAAGTAGTGGCTTTTTATAATAATCAGTATATGTCGGCAGGCACGATTATTTTTCGAGCGATGAGCTCTGCGTTAAAAACAGCTAATAGTCAAATAGTATTGCAACAACTACAAGAAAAAGGGGTTGCTGCGCCAGTTGCGCAAAAACAAATGCAAACTGTTCCAACGAGTTTACATCCATTATATAACCCAACATTAAATTACTTGTATACCTTGATTAGTGGCATTATTCCTACCATTTTGCAGATAATTATTATGCTAGCAATGGTTACTAGTGTTACCCGAGATCGGTTTGATGTAACAAGTTATCAAAAAATATTCCAATTAGCTAATCATAATATTTTTATTTTTTTATTGGGGCGAATCTTTCCTTATTTTTGTTATTTTTTATTTTGCCTGATTTTATTTGATACAATTTTAATAATTTATTTTAATTTACCGCTCAATGGGCAGTTTATGTTGCTTTTGATTGGTGATATAGGATTTATTTTAACATCTTGTTTATACGGCATTTTTTTTGGTTTGACAGGCTCAACATTGGCGCAAGCTTATGGTACTGCAAGTTTAGTTGCATCACCAGGTTTTGGTTTTACAGGACTTATTTTTCCTCGTATTGCGATGAACATTTTTGCTTCTATTTGGGGCGCTTTATTACCCGTGACATGGTACATACAAATTCGGCTAGATCAAACACTTAGAGCTCCAAATATGATAACATCATTAGAGCCATTTTTTTATTTATTGATTCAATTTAGTGTTATGGCAATTCTGATCTCTTTTCATTTACGAAAGATTCGTAGGCGGTTAATATGATTAAATCTTTGCTATTAATTTCCTATGACGAATTAAAGCGTATTTTCCAAACTAAGGCGATCGCAAGTGTCATGTTTATTGGGATCTTTCTTTATTTCTTCTTTTATCCGCAACCTTATTTACATGAAGCGATAAGAGATGTACCAATTGCTGTGATCGACCAAGATAATACCAATTATAGTCGAGAGCTAATAAGGCAAATGGATGCGAATAAATCGATAAAAATAGATTTACATATTGCGGATTTGCAAACGGCTAAATCACTTATTGAGCAACGTAAAATCTATGGGGCATTACTTATCCCATATCGCTTTCAGCAGCATATCTTAGAAGGGGCTCCTAGTCCTGTTATATATTATGGTGATGCAAGCTATATTTTAATTTATAGTAATGTTGCAACAGCTATTAATACTGTTGCTGGTGATTTTGGTGCTAAAATTTCAATTTCACGGAAAATAGCACAAGGCACAGATCCTGCGATAGCCACTAATAATACCGCACCTTTTAATACGCAGTTAATTAGTTTATTTAATCCACAATCGGGGTATGCGACGTATATTATTCCTGCTGCCTTTATTTTGATTTTATACCAAACATTACTTATTGGTAGCACGTTGTGTCGTTTATTTAGTAAAAATTCAGAATTTGAAATAAAGTTTATTCAGCAGCAAAGTCACGCAGCATCATCTGCATTATTATTACTTTCTGGTAAATTATTAACTTATTTAGCGCTTTATTTGATCTATTTTATTATTTATACCGTATTTGCTAACTATTGGTATGATTTACCAAGGCTAGGTCACGTTTTAGTTTCTTTATCATTTATAATTCCCTTTATTTTGTCTACGGCATTATTCGGTAAAGTTGTATCGCATTTTGTTCATACAGTCAGCGATGTGTTTTGCTTAATTATACCGTCAAGTATGATTATATTTTTTATGACAGGATTGTCTTGGCCCAAAGAATTAATGCCTTATTTGTTTCATCTGATTGGCGATATATTTCCAGCCGTTCCCGCTATAGTCGGTTCGGTAAAAATTAATCAAATGGGCGCAAACTTTTCCGAATTTAGCCAACAATATTGGCATTTATGGATATTAACTATTGTCTATTTCTGTATCGCCTTTATTTTAGAAAAGCGGTACGTGAAAACGGCAATGATAGCAAATGCTAGTAAAGAAAGCTAAATACAGTTATATATCCGTTTTATCATATTTATTTGGCGTATTAACAAAATTGATTTAACTATTTTTTTATTTTTATTATATTTTGTAAAAAATATTCAGTTTTCTATACCATTTGGTTATTTACAAATGATCTATTATTGCAATTTTTTTAAATTAAATTATTTGTGGTCATATCAATTCATTTGTTTTTTGGCAAAATCTTTTAAGTAAATTATACATTTCAATATAAAGATTTAACTATTGATCTTGTGTCGCAATATATATATCTATATCATAGCGCGCCATAAAGACTTTATTCATCAAAATAACAAATAAAAGAGTCCTCATGTTAATCAATGCTAAAAATATTCTAGAAAAATTAAATCCACATAATAAAGTAAATTACGATTCTGTATTAAAAGAGGTGATAGCTCATTGGCAATCTAAATCGGTGCGGCCTAAATTATTGATTCATAGTTGCTGTGCACCTTGTAGTACCTATGTTTTAGAGTACTTAGCGCAGTACGCAGATATTACCATTTATTTTGCTAATTCAAACATTCATCCTCGAGTTGAATATGAGCATCGTAGTATGGTACAACAAAAATTTATTGCTGATTTTAATCAAAAAACAGGTAATAACGTACAATTTTTAGAAGCACCTTATCAGCCAGCAGAATTTATTAAGAAAGTTAGCCATTTACGTGATGCTCCAGAAGGTGGCGAGCGTTGTCATATTTGTTACAAAATGCGTTTAGACTTAGCTGCGATTAAAGCCCAAGAATTGGGATTTGATTATTTTGCTAGTGCATTAACGCTTAGTCCTAAAAAAAATAGTCAAAAAATTAATGATCTTGGATTTGAAATTCAAGAGCTTTTTTCAGTAAATTATCTTCCTTCTGATTTTAAAAAGAATAATGGTTATAAGCGTTCGGTTGAACTTTGCAAAGAGTATGATGTATATCGGCAATGTTATTGTGGTTGCATTTTTGCTGCCAAAGCGCAAGGTGTTGATTTAAAAAATGTGATAGCTATCGCTAAGCAAGGATTAGAAAAGGGGATTTAGCTATTTGATTAGATTATTAAAAATAAACTGAAAGTATGATTAGTTCATTAAAGCCCATATGGCTAAATTGAATTAATCATTATATAGTCACAATATTATGGTATTTTTTATAAAAATTAATCGTAGTTATGCATTTATAATAAGGATTAGTCGTGTTGTCGATTTATCAATTAAAACCTAAATTCCAAGCATTTCTTCGACCTTATGCCGATTATCTTTATAGTGCCAATATAACCGCTAATCAGGTAACACTAATGGCGGGTTTTGGATCAATTTTAATCGCTTTTATTGTTGGTCGATTTGCTGCTTATCAATGGATTTTTGGTCTTATTCCAATATGGATGTTTATCCGTATGGCGCTTAATGCTATTGACGGTATGTTAGCAAGAGAATATAACCAAAAATCAAATTTAGGGGCTTATTTGAATGAGATGTGTGATGTGGTTTCGGATTGTGCGTTGCTATTAATCTTTACGCAAATAAATCAAGTCGATACTATTTTGGTGATAGTCATTGTTTTGTTATCATTTTTAACGGAGTATGTTGGCGTGTTAGGTCTGATGGTTGGTTGCGCTCGGCGTTATGATGGACCAATGGGTAAAAGTGATCGTGCTTTTGCGTTTAGTCTAATTAGTTTGGGGATTGCTACCTATTTATTGCCGCTTGATTGGCTCAATATACTATTGTTGCTTATTACCTTTTTGCTATTAATTACTGTGATTAATAGAGTCAGAAAGGGATTACAAGAATCAAAAAATAACAAGGTATAAGTTATGCGTGAACAGCAAGAAAAAACATTTATTAGTCATGATGGCTGTCAATTATTTTACCGTTATTGGCCAGCAGTTGATAGTGACAGCAATGCTAAGCCTTCGCGAGCAATTGTTCTTTTTCATCGTGGTCATGAACACTCTGGGCGAGTTGCTCATCTAGCTGATGAGTTAAATCTACCCAATTATCAAATTTTTGCTTGGGATGCGAGAGGTAATGGGCAATCGGAGGGTGAACGTGGTGATGCTCCTAATTTTGCGACTTTAATTAAAGATGCAAACTGTTTTATTGAGCATATTATGCATGAGTATGATATATGCCAAGAAGATATTGCTATTATAGCCCAAAGTGTAGGGGCGGTTATCGCTTCAGCATGGGTACATGATTATGTGCCAAATATTCGTGCCTTAGTACTTGGTTCGCCAGCTTTTGACATAAAATTATATGTACCATTAGCTGTGCCAGGTTTAAAATTACTGTATAACTTGAAAGGTAACTTTTTTGTTAATAGTTATGTAAAACCTAAATTGCTGACACATGATGCTGAGCGAGCACAATCTTTCACAGAAGATCCATTAATAACACGACCAATATCAGTACGCTTACTTTTGGATTTATATGCAGTGTCCGATCGCATTGTTAAAGATGCAAATGCGATAACGGTACCAACACAGTTATTAGTTTCTGGTTCAGATTATGTCGTTAAGCGTAAACAACAAAAACTGTTTTACAATAATTTAGGTACAGAACAAAAAGAATTTCATATATTACCTGGGTTTTATCATGATACTTTTGGTGAAAAAGATCGTAAATTAGCAATTGATTATGCAAGACGATTTATTATTGGTTGTTTTGCTAATCAACCATGCGTGCCATTATTAACCAATGCTGATTTAATGGGATACACAAGGCAAGAGGCTGATAATTTAACATTGCCGCCATCAGGTTGGATTAAGCCTTTATATTGGCGATTTATTAAAGCTAATTTAAAATATGCAAGTAAACTCTCAGATGGGATCAAACTAGGATTTGATACTGGATTTGATTCGGGCAGTACACTTGATTATGTTTATCGTAATGAACCATCAGGAACATCAAAACTAGGACGTTTTTTTGATTATATCTATCTTCAATCGATTGGTTGGCGAGGCATTCGGCAACGTAAAGAACATCTTGAAGAACTATTAAAATTAGCTATCAATAAATTACACGAACAGAACCATTCTGTGAATATTGTTGATATAGCAGCAGGGCACGGGCGTTATATTTTAGAAACGGTTAATCAAATTGCCAACAAACCTAATTCTGTATTATTACGAGATTACAGCGATATTAATGTACAAAAAGGCAGAGCATTAATAGAAGAAAAAGGCTTAACGGCTATAGCGCGTTTTGAAAAAGGAGACGCCTTTAATCGACAGCAATTAGCCCAATTGTCACCTAATCCCACATTAGCTGTGGTTTCGGGATTATATGAGCTATTTAGTGATAATCAGATGTTACGTGATTCTTTAGCAGGGCTCGCTGAGTCTATTCCTGAAGGAGGATATTTAATTTATACCAATCAGCCATGGCATCCACAGCTAGAGTTTATTGCAAGAGCTTTAACATCTCATCGAGATGGAAATCCATGGATTATGCGCAGGCGTACGCAACTGGAAATGGATCAATTGGTTGCATCGGCTGGTTTTAGAAAAATAACCATGCGTATTGATCAATGGGGCATTTTTACTGTATCGCTTGCACAACGAATGAAATAATGAGTCATGACTAGCGTAACATGGCGGTTTAATAAGCTGATTACTTATAAATTAATATGGTTAATAAGTTTGACCGTGTTCTTTTTTACTAGCTATAATTTTGCAAACTGGTTTACTTCTACACGTAACGATGTCGGAAGTATCGTTTTTGAATGGGAAAGATCAATTCCTTTATGGCCTTGGTCTATCATACCTTATTGGTCGATAGACTTTATGTATGGGTTTGCAATTTTGCTGGCTAGTTCTTATCGAACACTAAAAATTCTTTGTTTTCGTCTTTTATCTGCTCAGATTATTTGCATAGCTTGCTTTTTGATCTTTCCGCTAAAGTATTCTTTTGAGCGCCCTGTATTAGATGGATTATCGGGGCTATTATTTGATATTTTAATGGGATTTGATAAACCTTTTAATCAAGCACCATCGCTTCATATTCCCTTATTGGTTATTTTATGGCAATTTTACGCCCGTTATTTTCGAGGAATATGGCGCTATATTTTGCATATTTGGTGTTTATTGATCGGTTTATCAGTATTAACCACTTGGCAACATCATTTCTTTGACATCCCAACTGGGCTTTGGGTAGGGTGCTTTTGTGTTTGGTTATGGCCAGACAATCATTTATCACCAATAACAAACAATCAATTACCTAAACAATATGTGTGGGGTAGCGCCTATTTTTTACTGTTTTTATTGTCGTTTTGTTCTGCTATCTACTTTTCTTCTTGGGCATTATGGTTATTATGGGTTTCAGGTGCATTTTTGTTGGTTTCCCTCAATTATTTATTATTTGGCGCAGCAGGATTTCAAAAACAGACTAATGGCCACTTTAATTTAGCTGTTACTATTTTATACTTGCCTTATTTTATTATTATGTGGGTTAATTCACGATTATGGACATTTAAAAATAATCCAACGGATTTGATTATTGATAATGTTTATTTAGGTCGTATACCGTCTAATAAGACATTACAAGCCAATCAGTTTACGTCGATTGTAGATCTTTGTGCTGAATTACCAATAGCCCAATTTAATGGCCATTATAAATTGATTCCAGTATTGGATATGACACCACTTACCATGGATGAGTGTCAACAAGCAGCCGAAATTATTGAACAATATCATAAGCAAGGCAAATTATTAGTCTGTTGTGCGTTGGGGTATTCACGCAGTGCTACGGCAATTATTGCTTGGTTATTAATGACCCAAAGAGTAACTAGCTTAAATGAGGCTATAGCTAAGGTAAAATTATATCGTCATAACGTGGTTATTACGGCTAAACAACAATTAATTTTGTCGAATTGGTATGCAAAAATAACAAGAAGAGAATAAATATGTTAAATCACGATGATGCAGGAATAACAACAAAAACAGCAACAGTTAGTCAAACATCGTTGGTGACATTTTGTAGTATCCTCTCTATCAGCTTGCCTATCGGTATATTTTCGTTACTATTAACCATTATCGCTTTACTTTTTGCGTTGATAACAAGTGGAATGATTAATAGCAGTTTATTATCAACTGTTTTTTATTTTCTGGCCTTTATTATGGGAATAGTGGGTGTTTATTATGCATTACGGATCAAATTTGACAAAAAGTTATTTGATTATTTAGCTACCAGCAATGAATGCTTAATCAATACACTTATTGATTTAGATAATGCATTAATGGACTTTCATTTAATTAAATCTAAGCCATTAGCAACACGAACTATTACCGAGCGTCAACAAGGAACCTTAAAGCTAGTTAAACAACAAATCATTGTGCTAGTAATACAAATCATGTTGTTAATAGGCGCATGGGTTAGTGGCCTTATCTAATTATGTTAACAAGCGTTTAGCTAAAATGTACCGTCATATTAAACAAGTAATAAAGGAAAACAACAATGTCTAATTATCAAAAAGATACTTTATTATTGTTTATTGGTATCGGTATTTTACTTGTGATGGCTTCTATTATTGGTTGGTTATTAAAAAAACGGCTGAATAGCCCTAATAAAGTCATCGATAACCTGAATACTCGCATCAATGCATGGTGGGTAATGGTGGCAATTATTGGTATGGCTTTTTTAATAGGAAAATTAGCTGTTATTTTTTTATTCTTTGTCGCATCTGGCATTGCATTACGCGAATTTCTCAGTTTAACTCCTGTTAATCGTTATGATTTTTATGTCTTGATATTTGCTTATTGTATCGCTTTACCCGTGCAATATATTTTAGTGGCTATATCATGGTATGGATTGTTTAGTATTTTTATTCCTGTTTATGGTTTTTTATTATTAGCGATATTGGCAACAATAACTGGCTCAACAGATAATTTTTTAGCACGAACCGCTGAAGTGCAATGGGGGGTAATGATTACGGTTTATAGTATTTCTTGCGTACCAGCACTATTAACATTACCTATTGATAATTATCAAGATCGTAACCTTTTGTTAATTGCTTATTTAGTATTAGTTGTTGAACTTTCTGATGTATTGCAATATGTATTTGGTAAATTGTTTGGCAAACGCAAAATTAGCCCGAATTTATCACCATCTAAAACTATGGAAGGATTTATTGGTGGAATATTATCAGCAAGCTTACTAGGTGCTTGCTTATTTTGGATAACCCCTTTTAGCTTTATACAAGCTGGTTTAATTTCATTTATGCTTACGTTACTAGGTTTTCTGGGGGGATTGGTTATGTCAGCCATTAAGCGTGATAGAGGTGTAAAAGATTGGGGAAAGCTAATCGGTGGTCATGGTGGTGTGCTTGATCGTCTTGATTCTGTCTGTTTTACTGCACCTATCTTTTTTCACGTTATGCGCTATTTTTGGGTATAATCTTATGTTAACTGTAGATAACCAAGCAGTTTAGATAAATTAAAAAATATACACGTAAAAAAAGAGCAAAACAGTTTAATTTATGATATAAATACAAGTATTGTATTAACATTAAGATAGAAATAAGGACTTTATTATGCTAAAAGAGCAAATGGTAGTTAAAAATTCAACGGGCTTACATGCTCGCCCAGTTACAACACTCGTTAAATTAGCCGGTCGCTATAAATCATCAATTGAACTTGTTTATAATGACAAAGCAATTAAATTGAAAAGTATGATGGGATTACTTGGTGCTGGTGTTAAAGGTGGCTCAACCGTTGAAATCATTTGTGATGGTGAAGATGAACAAGCAGCAATGGATGAAATTCGTGAATTATTTGCTACTGGTTTTGGTGAGTAATTAACTGAGTTAATCAGGTTAATACCAAATACTTCATTATTCCGTCGACTAAGGTCGACGGAATCATTTTTAAAAAAGACGTAACTAAACTTTTAAGTAGACCTATTTAAAAAGATTAAATTAATCTTTAATGATTGAATTCAATTCATTAGGATCAATTGATGGTAATGATTTAGTAAAACATTTAGTTAGATAAAGTAAATAACAGAATCCAAACGCCAACCAAATTAAACCGACGGTCATAGCTGTCGTTTCAAGACTTGTCCATAGCCATAATGAAAGTAAAACACCAATAGTAGGTATTAGACCATATTTTAAAAGCATTGGTACTGTTTTCTTTGCATTTCCGCCTAGGTAGCTTTTAATTACGCATAAATTAACAAAAGTAAATGCAACTAATGCGCCAAAACTAATCATAGAAACAACTAAGCCAAGCTCTAATACTAACGATAGTAATGAAAAACAAGCAACAAAGATAATTGATAAATAAGGTGTTCTAAAGCGCGGATGAATTTTATAGAAGATCTGTTTTGGTAATACTCCTTCACGCCCCATTGCATAAAAGATTCGTGACACACTAGTTTGCGCAGTCATTGCTGAGGCAAAAACACCAGTTACGTAAGCCGCTTGGAAGAAGTTATACATGAACTCTCCACCCAATTGACTAATATCACCAACACGACGCACGACATCCAAACTTGCAGTATCTTTGTTGTCTATAAAATCAGTCCATTCTGGGTAAGCTAAATGCGCACAATACGAAACAATTAAGAATATACATCCAGCAATAAGTACGGTGCATAAAATTGCTTTTGGTAATGATTTTTTAGCGTCATTTGATTCTTCGGCTAGTGTAGCTATTGCATCAAAGCCTAAAAATGCAAGACACAATATAGCCGCGCCAGAAAACAGTCCGCTAAAATCATCTGTTGTAATCAATAATGGTTTTGCCATTGCTTCAGGTGTTAAATTGACATTATTTAACGTTAATATAACAAATAATACGATGAACACTACTTGAAAAAAGTTCAAAGTAAAATTAACCCAATTGATTAATTTTATTCCAAGATAGTTTAAGATACTGACACTGAAAAGTGATCCTAATACAAAAACGTAAGCTGGAATACAATCAAATCGATCGTGTAAATATATACCTAACACTAAATAATTTAATATCGGTAGAAATAGGTAATCAAGAATTTGTGCCCAACCCACCAAAAATCCAACTTTTCCACCAAAAGTACGTTGTACATAGGAATAAGCAGAACCAGCAATGGGTAATTTATTTGCCATTCGGCAATAGCTCAAGGCTGTAAAAAAGATCATTGCAAGGGTGATGATATAGGCTATAGGTAAGTGTCCATTGCTGGCAACAGTGACTTCCCCATAAGTGGTAAAGATCCCCAAAGGAACCATATAAGCTAAACCAAATGCAATTAATGCAGGTGTGGTTAAAACTCGTTTCATTTTTATTGCGGACATGATTAACTTTACTCCTCTGTCCCAAAAAACAATAAAAAACTACTAAGTATAGTTTTGCCTTTTTACCCGCTGAAAGCGGCAAGGAATTCTGCCACATTATAATAATTATGCAAGCTAATTTTTAGTAAAAATTATTAAAGCGTGTAGATTATAAGCTTTAAACCATGTCACTAGTTATTTTAGGTTAATTAAATTCAAATTGCTTGGTTAAAGCTTAAGTTTCAATTTTCATATTTGTGATCGATATCTAATATTTGCTAGGCAAAATCCATGTGAGTGTATATAAATTATTGTATATTAAATTTACAGTATAGAGCGAAAACTAAGCCATTGCGGAAACCTATTATCAAAAAGAGGATCTATCTATGTTATCCATTCCTGTTTTATCGGTTGATTTAACTCGTGATATTGTCAATCAAAAATCAGCAGTGATTAATTTAATGGCTGAAACTAGCCAAGCATATTTAACTGATGTCAAAACCTTTTTTGAAGATGTAATGATTCATGAACAAGAAATGGAAACGGATGTGTTGCCAGATGTCGCTTTACCTCACGCTAAAAGTATTGCGGTTAAAATGCCCTTTATAGTTGTTGGAAAATATATTGATGGCATTATTTGGAATAATGGCAACAAAGTAAAATTAGTCATTTTGATTGGTGCACCAGAAAATGCTAATAAAGAACACTTAGCCATTATTGCTAAATTAGCATCCAATCTAGCTGATGATGATTTTATTCAAGATTTACTTAAAATTGATATTCAATCTGTAGCAAATAAGATTCGAGGTCTATATGAATAAAAAGAAGATTGTTGCAATTTGTGCTTGTACAGCAGGCATGGCACATACTTATATTGCTAAACAAAAAATTGAAAATGAAGCGAAGAAGCGTGGCTGGGATTATAAAGTTGAAACTCAAGGTGCGGCAGGTATTGAAAATTCATTAACAGAACAAGATCTTAAACAGGCTGATGTCATTATATTAGCCTCTGATATTTCAATTGAAAATGCCGATAGGCTTGAACCGTATAAAAATATTATTAAAGTTAGTACGGGTGAAGCGGTTAAAAATACTGTCCATATTTTTGATAATGCCGAAATAATGTCGACCAAAGTAGTTAAAGATAGCATTGGAACTGAAATATTTAGAGCATTAAATACGGGGATTAGCAAATTTTTACCTGTAATTATTGCATCAGGAATCCTTTTCTCTATTGTATTAATGACTGGTGATGTGGCTAATGACACTATTTTGCCAAGTAATCAATTTTTTGCGGATTTAAAACAAGTTGCATTATATGGCTTTGCCATGATGGTCCCTGTGTTGGCAGCTTATATGGCTTATTCTATAGGTGGTAATGCCGCTTTAGCGCCGGCATTTATTATGGGATATGTAGTTAATAATCCAATTGGTGTAAATCAAGTCAGTACAGGTTTTATTGGCGCCATGATTTTTGGTATTTTAACTGGTTATTTTGTTAAATGGTTTAAAACAGTTAAAGTGCATCCAGTAATTGCGTCAGTGATGCCCGTTATGATAATACCTACAGTAACTTTATTGGTTATGGCACCCATTTATATTTATGTTTTATCTTATCCTCTTGAGTGGTTTGTTAAAGCAATGGTAGCCGCCTTAAAAGGTATGTCAGAGGTTAACGCGGGATTTTTAGGTATTGGTATAGGCATATTAGCTGCATTGGATATGGGAGGTCCTTGTAGCAAAGCGGCAACCGCGTTTACTTTAGCGGCTATGGCTGAGGGAGTTTATGGTCCAAATGGGGTATTTCGTATGTGCTGTGCTATCCCTCCATTGGGATTGGCGGTATCATCATTAATTATTTCACGCTCAAAATACAGCAAAGAAGAAAAAGAGTTTGGTATTACCGCTTTCTTTTTATCGTTAGCTGGTATTACGGAAGGAGCCATTCCTTTTGCGGCTAAAGATCCAAAACATGTCATTGTTGCCATTGTTATTGGTACTGCAACTGCCGGTATGCTAGGTATGATTAATGGTATTGATTCATTAGTCGCGTTTGGTGGTTTAGTGGCATTAGGTGGAGTAACCAAAGGAGCAATTTGGTATGTAATTGATATGTTTATCGGGGCATTGATTATTGCTGGAATCTTACATTTTACCAAAAAAACTCCGACAAAATCAGAACTGGAAATTGTTCCCGAAGCTGACTAGCTGTTAAATAATTATTAGTGCTACATCACCAATTATTGTTGGTGTAGCAATTTACAATAAAAAAGTTAAATTTAAATTATTCTAGTTTTATTTTTTTATGTTTAATAATGATTTATTATTTAAAGCCTATTGCAAAAAGATTAATGTTATTGATTCCTATTGCTTTAAAAAACTTCAATAAAATCAATGGTTTTTCTGACTGATTTTTATCGTGATGATTTGTCGTTTTTTCTGATATATCATTTAGTTAGCTTGGCACACTAAAACATGCTTTAAGTTCACGTTTAAGTTAAGGGTAATAACCTAAGATGCTAACATTTAACTGATAACAGGTTGCGGTACTCAATACGATGAGAAATATTGATACATCTATTTGTACTTCACTTACTAGGATAGTTGATGAAGTATACCTGCATTTTCTTACTTAGATTTTATTTTCTATTTTCAGTTCTTTATTTTCTTTTTCTAGGCCTATAGTTTTTGTTGCTCACTGATTAACTTAAGTTTGCTGGTTTTGCCTGCATTGATTTGCCTAATCAAATTATAAATCATTGGTTTACCAATATCTAAATGATTAGCAATTACACCTAATAAGAGATAGGTATTAGGTAAGGCATAATTAGTTGCCTGTTGTTTTAACTTTGTACTAACTTTTTTGAGCATAATGCGTTTTCATACAGATTGCTTAAAAGATATTGGATAGGCTACACATTAAAGACAAAATAAATGAAAGCCAGCCAACCAGTTACATTTAGGTAACCAGCATCTTTCATAATGTGGATTTGCTTATTTTTAACGAATTGTAATAGGTAAAATAGCTATGTTTAACCAATTGAAAAATATTATGAAAAATTGTATGTTTCAGATAGAGGTTGTTATTTGATTAGTAGGTGGAGGATGTCCACCTACGATGTTGTTTTATATGTTGAATATCTTTGTTATCACATTAGTTTTTTTGATAAACCGTTTTACCACCGACAATAGTTGTTAGAACTTGTACATTTTGCATGTCAGTTGCTGGAATGGTAAATGGGTTGCGATCCAAAATAATCAAATCAGCAAATTTACCTTTTTCAATTGAGCCAATATATTCATCTTGCTTTAATACATAGGCGGCATTAATAGTGGCACTACGCAATACTTCAATAGCGGTTAAATTACGATCATTATCTAATCGAGGATGCTCCGTATCGATTTGTCTGGTCATGGCAATTTGGAAATCATACCATTCATTTAATGGATCAATTGGCCAATCACTCCCAAAAGCGCAAGTGACACCAGCATCAATATATTGGCCATGTGCCTCTAAGCCGTTATAACGTTCAAGACCAAATAATGTTCGATATTGCTCAATCATTGCCGTACTACAGCCTGCCCATTGGAATGAAAATACAACACAAGCGTTTAATTGTTTGTATCTAGCAAACTGATGTGATGCGCTTAGTTCATTATGTGCGGTACTTGGGCGAATATCAGCATCAGGTAATGTTTTACGCATTTTTTCAATGGCATCAAGCACGACTTCAATTGCACCTTCACCTACTGTATGCATATGTGGGTGAAATCCCGCTTTTGCTGATTCAAGTATTAAAGCATCTAACATCTCAATTGAGTAATACAGGTCACCATAACGATTTTTTTCATCAGTTAACTGGTATGGCTGAAGCAAGCGTGCTGTCATTAATGGTGCTTGCATTACGCCATCTACAAATAGTTTGGTATGCGATATCTTTATACCGGGCTTAGGTTGCCAGTTTTTATCATCGTAACGAGAAGCAAACTGTTTTACTTTCTCAATGACATTTGGAATATCCGCTATAGACGAAACATCATCTGGCGGTAGTTCACGGGCACCAAATAGACGAATCGAAAGCGTATCTTGTTGTTGTAGTCTTAAAAATGCATCAGCTTGGGTTTCGGTAATGCGCGCATCCATCACTGAAGTAACCCCTTGTTTATTGAGCTCAGCTTGTGACAGTTTTGCGATATTAACTGCTTGTTCGTCAGTCAGTTTAGAAATGCTGTCAAATGCGCGCATGGCTGGTGCATCTTCTAATATACCATTTAATTCGCCGTCGTCGGTACGACCAATCTTTCCATCTGTTGGTTCTGGCGTGTTTCTATCTAAACCAAATTTTTCTAATGCAATGCTATTGGCAACGAGAGTATGGCAATCGTTTGAGAACAAAATTACGGGTCTTTTCGTATTGAGTCTATCAAGATCAAAACGTGTGATATCTGTGCCAATTGGTAATACCTCTTGTCGTAACCAACCACGAACTTGTAACCAATTATCGTTGTGATTTAGCGAATCTTGATCTAAAGATTGTTGGATAATGGCTAAAGTATCATCAATAGTTAAACTTTGATAATTTAAATTGCAAGATGACAATTGCATCCCTCCCCAAAAAGTGTGTAAATGGGAATCAATAATGCCGGGCATCATCGTTTTGCCTTGCAAATCGTAAATCGTTGTATGATTATCAACATAGTGGCTGTTATTTATTTCTTGGGTTGTGCCAGTTGCAATAATATAGCCATTTTCAATTGCAATAGCTTCGCAGATACTATCGTGTTTGTCTGCGGTATAAATATAGCCATTAATATAAATAACATCAGCTTTAGCCATTATGAGTGTTCCTTAAATAAAGATCAAAATGAAAGGTGAACGATAGCAGATTTATAAAAAATTTGTCAAACGTAATAATTTTCTTTATTGTGTGTCGAGATTATGCTACAAATAAACTATATTAGTTACAGCGTCACAAGATGAGTCAATGAAGTATCAGCAATTAGAGAACCTTGAATGCGGTTGGAAGTGGCACTATTTAGTAAAAAGGCACCAAGAAGGTGAGTTAATAACACGTTATATTGAAAAAAGTGCTGCGCAGCATGCGGTCAATGAGTTATTGTTATTAGAACATAATCCAACGGGTGTTGTTGATTGGATAAAAGCGCATTTAAATCCCGATTTAGATAATCGCCTAAAGCAAACCATTCGGGCAAAGCGAAAACGGCATTTTAATGCAGAACAACAAAATACCCGAAAGAAGTCCATAGATTTGGAGTTTTTAGTTTGGCAACGATTGGCTAATTTAGCCAAACGCCGAGGATGCACGTTGTCACAAACCATTACACAACTCCTTGAAGATGCTGAGCAAAAAGATCAATATGCAACGAAAGTATCAACAATTAAAGATGATTTACTATCGCTTCTTGATGTAAAGCTTGATAGTAAATAATATAAACAACAGAATAAAAAGGTTTAATTATGGGAAAATCCCTTGTTATTGTGGAATCACCAGCCAAAGCAAAAACGATTAATAAATATCTTGGCAAAGATTTCGTGGTTAAATCCAGTGTCGGTCATATTCGTGATCTGCCTGTAAGTGGTAGCAGCCAACGAGCTGAAAAATCAACAAAAGACAAAAAAGATAAAACCGAGAAAAAAGTCAAACGTTCCGAAAAACAGATCTTAGTTGATCGAATGAGCGTTGATCCCTATAGCGGTTGGAAAGCTCATTACCAAATTTTACCAGGTAAAGAACGGGTGGTATCAGAATTAAAAAAATTAGCTAAAGATGCTGATATGATCTATCTGGCAACCGATTTGGATAGAGAAGGGGAAGCTATTGCTTGGCATCTTAAAGAGGTTATTGGGGGTGACGATAGTAAATATCGTCGTGTTGTTTTTAACGAAATCACTAAAACAGCGATCAAAAATGCCTTTAATCAGCCTGCAATGCTTGATATGGATCGGGTGAATGCACAACAAGCCCGCCGATTTATGGATCGAGTTGTCGGTTTTATGTTATCACCATTACTTTGGAAAAAAGTGGCAAGAGGTTTATCTGCTGGTCGTGTGCAGTCGGTTGCAGTGCGACTTGTTGTTGAACGTGAACGTGAAATTCATGCTTTTATTCCTGAAGAGTACTGGGATCTTTATGCTGATTTAAATACTGCTAAAAAAGAGCAATTAACATTACAAGTCACGCATTACAAAGATGAAGCGTTTGAGCCAAAAGATAAAGTGGCTATTGATATCGCTTTAGCACAGTTGGATAAAAACCAATATCAAGTTACCCATATTGAAGAAAAACCAACTAAAAGTAATCCAACTGCGCCGTTTATTACTTCAACATTACAACAAGCTGCAAGTACGCGTTTAGGATTTGGCGTTAAAAAGACCATGATGCTAGCGCAACGCTTATATGAGGCTGGTTATATCACTTATATGCGTACTGATTCAACCAATTTGAGTCAAGATGCATTAACCATGGTTCGGGATTACATTGGTAATAATTTCGGTAATAAATATTTACCTAATTCACCTAATTTATACAGTAGCAAGAAAAACTCGCAAGAAGCACATGAGGCTATTCGCCCATCAGATGTGACTATGCTTGCTGATAATATTAGTGATGTAGAAGTAGATGCTTGTAAATTATACCAACTAATTTGGCGTCAATTTGTGGCTTGTCAAATGACATCGGCGGAATATAATTCAACAACAATTACCGTTAAATCTGGCGATTTTACGTTAAAAGCCAAAGGTCGTACATTGCGTTTTGATGGTTGGACGAAAGTGCAGCCACAACTGGCTAAAAACAATGAAGACAAGATATTACCGCAATTATCGGTAAATGATCAACTTGGCTTAATTAGCTTAACCCCAAATCAACACTTTACTAAACCACCTGCTCGTTATAATGAAGCATCATTAGTCAAAGAACTGGAAAAACGTGAAATTGGTCGTCCATCTACTTATGCAACGATTATTTCAACAATTCAAGATCGAGGATATGTACGTTTAGATCATCGCCGTTTTTATGCTGAAAAAATTGGTGAAATTGTTACCGATAGGCTTAGTGAAAACTTCAATGATCTAATGAGCTATGACTTTACAGCACGCATGGAACATGCATTGGATGAAATTGCTCACAAAAAGCAAGAATGGCGCGAAGTGCTTGACCAATTTTTTAGCGATTTTAGTAAGCATCTTGAAGTGGCTGAACAAGCACCTGATAAAGGTGGAATGCAACTTAATCCATTAGTGTTAACGCCTGAAATTAAATGCCCTAATTGTGCGCGTGAAATGGGAATTAAAACGGCGGGTACAGGGGTATTTTTAGCATGCTCTGGTTATGCATTACCACCAAAGGAGCGTTGTAAGCAAACAATTAATTTAATTCCTGAGCATGAAACACTTAATCTTTTAGAAGAGTCAGAAACCGCGGAAACCGATGCATTAAGAGCATGTAAACGTTGTCCTAAATGCCATACGGCAATGGATAGCTATTTACTTGATAGTGAGCGAAAATTACATATTTGTGGTAATAATCCAATTTGTGACGGTTTTATTGTTGAAAAAGGTAGCTTTAAAGTTAAAAGTTACGAAGGTCCCATTATTGAATGTGAAAAATGTGGTTCTGAAATGCATCTAAAATCAGGACGTTTCGGCTTATATATGGGCTGTACTAACCCAGATTGTAAAAATACCCGTAAAATTCTAAAAAACGGTGAGGTTGCGCCACCAAAAGAAGATCCGGTTGATCTGCCTGAACTTAAATGTACAAAATCTGATGCGCATTTCGTATTACGTGATGGTGCATCTGGAATCTTTTTAGCCGCGCATAATTTTCCAAAATCAAGAGAAACCCGAGCGCCTTTGATTGAAGAATTGCAACGTTTTAAAGATCGTTTGCCAGAAAAATTTATCTATTTAACGCAAGCGCCAAACAAAGATCCTGATGGTAATCCATCTATTGTTCGTTTTAGTCGTAAAAATAAACAACAATATGTTACTTCTGAAGTGAATGGCAAATCGACAGGGTGGGTGATGCAATACGTGGATGGTAAATGGATAAGTACCAAAAAATAGATAATAGTATCTGAATTTTTGTTAAAAAGTTTCAGGAAATTATACGTTTTAGTATGAAAATAGTTATTTTTGTTTGTACTAGAGTGTGAAAGGATTTACCTTACAAAATCACCCTTGCGATCTTATCAACAGGGTGAAACGCATACAGTTGAAGGAGCCTTTGTCATGAAATTGCAACAACTACGTTATATTGTTGAAGTCGTCAATAATGATCTTAACGTATCGTTAACATCCGAAAAACTGTATACCTCTCAACCAGGTATTAGCAAACAAATAAAACTATTAGAAGATGAACTTGGTGTTCAGATATTTACTCGAACAGGTAAACACCTTTCACATGTGACGCCTGTTGGTGAAAAAATTGTTGCGCTTTCCCGAGAAATTGTAAATAAGTCCAACGATATTAAAATTATCGCTAAAGAATTTAGTCAGCCAAATCAAGGTTCGTTAACTATTACCACAACGTATACTCAGGCTCGTTATGCTTTGCCTGTTGTGATTCAACAGTTTATGCAACAATACCCGAGCATTACTTTGCATATGGAACAAGGCTCATCAGCACAATGTATTGCACAAGCGCAAGCAGGGCAGGCAGAATTTGCTATTGTAACTGAGATTTCGTCGTTAAGTGATGATATGATTGCTTTACCTTGTTATCATTGGAACCAAGCCATTATTGTGATGAAAGATCACCCGTTAGCGAAACGTAGTCTAATTTCAATTGAAGAACTCTCAAAATATCCGTTAGTCAGTTATGATTTTTCAAATGATGGTTCAGATTTAAATCAAGCTTTTACCCGAGCCCATCAGACTCCGAATATCGTTTTTAGCACAACAGATGCTGATTTAATTAAAACCTATGTGAAATTAGGAGTAGGTGTTGGTATTGTGGCAAAAATGGCTGTAAATAATACCTCAGATGATGATTTGGTCGTACTGAATGCTGGGCATATTTTTCCTTACAGTACCACCTATATTACTTTTGCTCGCTCATTATTTTTACGTAGCTATATGTATGATTTTATCAACCAGTTTTCGTCTCATCTGAATCGACAAACCGTTGATAAACTTATGCTAAGTGAAAATAATAGTGATGTATTAGCAATGTTTAATGGGATAAAATTGCCAGTTTGTTAAGTAAGCCTATTATTTTTTGCTCATTGAAAAGTAACATAAAGCGCGATAGGGATCGCACTTTATTGGTTTTTACTATTTATGCCTTGCTTTTAAAATACCAATGACATCTTGTAAAGATAGATTCTGATCTTGAAGTAAAACTAATAAGTGATAAATGAGATCTGCTGATTCATTTTTTAGCTCTTCACGGTCATGAACAGTTGCTGCAAGAGCCGTTTCGACGCCTTCTTCTCCCACTTTTTGCGCAATACGTTTAGTGCCATCGTGATAGAGTTTTGCTGTGTATGACGATTTCGGATCGGCATTCTTGCGCGCAGCAAGTAATTGTTCTAACTCAAATAAAAATCCCCACTCAGTTTTAACACCCACAAAACAACTGTTAGCACCTGTATGACAAGTTGGTCCTATTGGATCGGCTAAAATAAGCAGGGTGTCATTATCGCAATCGGCAGTGATATTGATTACCTTTAGATAGTTACCAGAAGTTTCACCTTTTGTCCAAATACGTTGTTTAGTTCTTGAGTAAAAGGTTACTTTACCACTACTTTGTGTTTGCGTTAATGCCTCTTGATTCATATAACCCAGCATCAAAACATCGCCAGAAATATAATGCTGAATAATAACTGGCATCAAATTATCTACTTTTTGCCAATCTAATTGTTGTGAATTTAATTTTGTATTGCAATTTTGAGTTAACATAATCGAATATCTACTCCATGTTGTGCCAAATAGTGTTTTAGTTCAGCAATGTTAATAATTTGCTTATGAAAAACAGATGCTGCCAATGCGCCATCCACTTCAACTTCGTTAAATGCCTGCAAAAAATGTTGCATAGTGCCTGCGCCACCCGAAGCAATTATAGGAACACGGCATACTTCACGAACTGCTTTAAGTTGAGCAATATCGTACCCATTGCGAACACCGTCTTGATTCATCATGTTAAGCACAATTTCACCAGCACCACGTTTTTGTACCTCTTGTACCCAGTCAAGCGTGTTCCACTTAGTTGCAACTGTACGTTTTTCATCGCCCGTGAATTGGTAAACATGATAATTGTGTGATTCTTGGTCATACCATGTATCAATACCCACTACAATACACTGCACACCATAACAATCGGCAAGTTCAGTAATTAAATGGGGGTTAGCTAATGCGGGCGAATTAATTGAGATTTTATCGGCACCAAAGGTTAATATTTGCCCCGCATCTTCAACTGTTTTTATCCCACCAGCAACACAAAAGGGGATATCAATGACTTCGGCGACTTTTGCCACCCAGCTTTTATCAACTACACGGCCGTCTGACGAGGCGGTAATATCATAAAAAACCAGTTCATCAGCCCCTTCTTGTGCATAACGTTTAGCTAAAGGTACAATATCACCAATAATTTCATGATTGCGAAACTGCACGCCTTTAACTACTTGACCATCACGGACATCTAAACAAGGAATTATCCTTTTTGCCAGCATGAAATTGCCTCCTGAACAGTAAATTTTTCTTCAAGTAATGCCCGACCTACAATCACACCAGCAACACCACTGTCTTTAAGTGCTTTGACATCACTTAACTGACCAATGCCACCTGAAGCCTGAAAAGCAATTTGTGGGTATTTTTGGCTGATTTGCTGATACAATTTAACGTTTGATCCGCTAAGTGTGCCATCCTTAGAGATATCAGTGCACAGTACGTGCTTTAAACCGAACGGTAGGTAATCATCAATCACTTGTTCTAAGGTTTGGTTGGAATCTTCTTGCCAACCATGAATAGCAACATGTTTTTCTCCATCAGCATTAATGCGTACATCAAGTGCTAATACCAACCTTTCTGCGCCATATTTTGTAAACCACTGTTTGACTAATTCGGGTTGTTTAATGGCGGTTGAGCCAATAACCACTCGCGCAGCACCCGCTGATAGTAATGTTTGTACATCTTTTTCTGTGCGAATCCCTCCACCAACTTGGATTGGCACTTGTATTGCATTAATCAATGTTTGTATTAACGAAATCTGACGTGCTTTTGGATCTTTTGCGCCAGTTAAGTCCACAAGATGTAATAATTTAGCACCTTGTTTTTCATAATCTTGCAATCGTAAAAGAGGATCATTTCCGTAATCACGTTTTTGTTCATAATCACCTTGATGTAAGCGCACAACTGATCCATCAATTAAATCAAGTGCAGGTATTATTGTGGGCAAAGCAATCATGATTACATCTCCAAAAAGTTTTTGAGTAATGTGGCGCCGGCCAAGCCAGAACGCTCGGGATGAAACTGCACGCCGTAAAAGTTGTCTTTTTGTACGGCAGCGGTAAAGCTTTCGCCGTAACTGGTTTCTGCTATTGTTGCTGAGCATAATGGCATCGCGTATCCATGTACAAAGTAAAAATAAGCATCATCAGGAATATCTCGAAATAGATGATGTCCGGCTTTTGGTTTGACTTGATTCCAACCCATATGTGGTAAAGGTAGTCCACAATCAGGAATTTTTACCACATTTTCAGGAATAATGCCTAGCGTATGCACATGACCTTCATTACTATAATTTGCTAAAAGTTGCATACCAAGGCAGATCCCTAACACAGGTTGGGTACAAACTTTTATCAACTCAATTAAATTGCGTTCTTTTAAATTTTGCATAGCGGCTTTTGCTGAACCAACTCCCGGTAAAAACAGTTTATCAGAGTTAAGTACCACATCAGGCTCAAGACTAATTATTGGCTCATAACCTAATCGTTGCACAGCATATTTAACCGATGAAAGATTAGCACAGCCAGTATCGAGAATGACTATATTCATTTATAATACCCCTTTTGAGCTTGGTAAACGGTCACCGTCAATTTTTATGGCTTGTTTTATGGTTCGCGCAAAGGCTTTAAACAAACTTTCTACTTTGTGATGATCGTTATCGCCTTCTGTTTCAATATGTAACGTGATACCCATTGCATAGCTCAGAGAGTAAAAGAAATGCTCTACCATTTGTGTGCTCATATCGCCGACTTTTTGGTGATTAAATTCTGCTTTAAATTTAAGGTACGGCCTACCAGAAATATCTATTGCGCACTTAGCTAGGCACTCATCCATAGGAATAACAGAAGCATATCGAGTAATACCTCGCTTATTATTCAGTGCTTTTTTTAGTGCCTCACCTAAAGCAAGTCCTGTATCTTCAATTGTATGGTGATCATCAATATGTAAATCGCCATCGACTTGGATATTGAGTTTAATTCCACCATGGGTAGCAATTTGATCAAGCATATGATCAAAAAAGCCAATTCCTGTATTAATTTGGCTACCACCTTGGCGATCGAGCCAGACCTCGACTAATATCTTGGTTTCTTTGGTATTACGCTTAACTTTAGCATAACGATTAACCTCTGTTAACTGTTGAGCAATTTCATTCCAATTGAGATTTTCAGGATGATAGCGTAATCCTTTTATTTGCATATTTTCAGCAAGTTGAATATCGGTGAGTCTATCACCAATAACATAACTGTTTTGTGTATCTAACTTACCACTGATAAGATAAGGTAAAACTAATTGAATTTTAGGCTTACGGCACTCGCAATTATCCTCAGGAAAATGAGGGCAAATTAGGACATCTTCAAAATTAACACCTTGTGATTTAAAAATTTGCATCATAAGGTTATGTGGGCCATCAAAATCTGCTTGTGGATAGCTACTTGTACCTAGTCCATCTTGATTGGTGACCATGACTAATTTATACCCTGCTGATTGTAGTTTTAACAGAGCAGGGATTACGTTGGGTTCAAAAGCTAATTTGTCAAAACGATCAACCTGAAAATCAATAGGTGGCTCGGTAATTAGTGTGCCATCTCGATCAATAAATAAGTATTTTTGTAACATGATTACTCCTATTTTATCGTTTTGAGTGCTGAAATTACCGCCTCGCATTCAGCTTGAGTGCCAATGGTAATGCGAATCATATTTTGTTGTCCAATTACTTTGCTTTGATCTCGTAAAATAATTCCTTTATTCCATAAGGTGTTAAATACTTCTTTATTATCTTGAAATTTAACACATAAGTAGTTGGATCGACTTGGGTAAACTTTTTCAACAATCGGTAGTTGAGATAATTGGTTGGTAAACTTCTCTTTCTGCTTATTTAAATTGATCACATGCAATTTCATGGTATTAATACCATCTTTACTCAGCGCTTGTGTTGCAATATCGGCCACGGGCGTTGCAAGAGGATAAGGCGCAATGACTTTATGTAGTGCATCAATCACTGCTTTATTGGCAATAGTAAAACCGCAACGTAATCCTGCTAACGCAAACGCTTTAGATAAGGTACGCAAAATCACTAAGTGTGGATAATTAGCAAGCCAACTAACGACTGATGATTCGGGTGAAAATTCAATATAAGCTTCATCAATGATAACTAATGCACGATCTTTAGCTATATCAAGTAACATCTTAATATCATCAGGATTGATTAAATTACCTGTAGGATTATTAGGTGAGCAGACATAGATCAGTTTTACTTTATCAAGATTTTGTTTTATTCCTTGAAGATCGAGCTGCCAATCTGCTGTTGTTGGAACAGTTTTGGTTTCTATTCCAAGTGTTTCAGCACTAACTTGATACATACCATAAGTTGGCGGGCAATATAAAATACTATCTTGAGTAGGCTCACAAAAAGCACGCATTAATAACTCAATGGCTTCATCTGCTCCTCGACTCACAATGACTTGTTCTGGCGTAACACCAACATATTGAGCGTAACGGTTGATAACCTTTTCTGGTTGTGGTTCAGGATAACGGTTTAGGCTTTGTTCCTTTAACTCAAAATGCGGTGCAACGGGGAATTCATTGGCATTTAACCACACATCGCCATTACCACCAATTCGACGAGCAGATTGGTATGGCGTTAGTTTTTGTACATTCTTTCTAACAAGTTTATTGATATCCATGTTAATTACCTTATTTATTTTCTGCTTGTAATGCCGCTAAACGGAGTGTTACGGCTTGTTTATGTGCAGTAAGTTGTTCAGCTTCGGCCATAAGCTCAACAGCGTTACCTATCATTTTTAATCCTTTTGGCGTTAATTTTTGCACGGTCATACGTTTTTGAAAATCAGCAAGTCCAAGACTAGAATATGTTGCGGTATAGCCATAAGTAGGTAGTACATGATTGGTTCCTGATGCGTAATCTCCTGCTGATTCTGGTGACCAATTCCCTAAAAATACTGAGCCAGCACTAGTGATTTTTTCAACTAACTCATCCGCATTAGATGTTTGAATAATCAAATGCTCTGGTCCGTAGCAATTACTGATATTGACACATTCATCTAAATCGCTAGTCACAATTAAACGACTTTCTTGTAAGGCTTTTTCGGCAATGTTTTTGCGCGATAGATTGGCTAGTTGTTTATCAACTTCGATCGATACTGTTTGAGCTATTTTCTCATCTGGCGTTAACAAAACGACTTGCGAATCTGGACCATGTTCCGCTTGTGATAAAAGATCGGCGGCAATAAAAGCAGGATTTGCCGAACTATCAGCAATGACCAGCACCTCAGAAGGGCCAGCAGGCATGTCAATAGCAGCACCATCTAAACTCTGGCTTACTTGACGTTTCGCTTCGGTGACATACGCATTACCAGGTCCAAAGATTTTCGCCACTTTAGGTACCGATTCTGTACCAAATGCCATAGCAGCGATAGCTTGAGCTCCTCCGAGTTGATAAATTTCAGTCACTCCACAAAGTTCAGCTGCATATAATATTTCATCAGCAATCGGAGGCGGAGAACATAAAATTACTTTATGGCAACCCGCAATTTTAGCAGGGGTCGCAAGCATTAATACGGTTGATAATAAAGGTGCTGAACCACCTGGAATATAAAGTCCAACAGAATCAATTGGGCGAGTTACTTGTTGGCATTTTATTCCTGGCATTGTTTCAACCGTAATGGTTTGTTGGATTTGCGCTTGGTGAAACTTCTTAATATTAGCAACGGCAAGTTGCATAGCTTGTTTTAATTCAGGGTTAACTCGACTGGTTGCCAATTTGACTTCATCTTGAGTTAGTTTAATTTGCTTAATTTGAACTTTATCATACTTGCTACTAAGCGCTTTTAATGCTTGATCACCATTTTGTTTAACTTGTGCCAAAATGTCAGCCACTGCTTTGCTAATTGATTCAGAAGAGCTAATTGCCGGTCGAGTTAATAATGTTGCTTGTTGTTCATTAGTACATTGTTGCCAATAAGAGAGTTTCATATTTTTACTCCATCATTTTTTCAATTGGTAATACAAGAATTGAGCTTGCTCCTAACGCTTTTAGTTTTTCCATGGTTTCCCAAAAGAGCGATTCAGTGCTGACCATATGTAATGCAACTCGATTTTGTTCACCAGTTAACGGTAAAATGGTTGGATTTTCAGCACCAGGGAGTAAAGCAACAACATCATCTAAAACCGCAGTTGGCGCGTGTAACATAATATACTTTGATTCTCGAGCTTGGATCACTCCTTGAATTCGAGTCATAATTTTATCTATTAATGCTTGTTTGATTGTAGACATTTCACCTTGTCGTTGAATTAGACAGGCCTTTGATTGATAAATGACTTCTATCTCTTTA
This sequence comes from Gilliamella sp. HK2, assembly GCF_001690265.1. Classification (NCBI taxonomy): domain Bacteria; kingdom Pseudomonadati; phylum Pseudomonadota; class Gammaproteobacteria; order Orbales; family Orbaceae; genus Gilliamella; species Gilliamella sp. HK2. The sequence continues at coordinate 14,042 of NZ_LZGV01000066.1, read as the reverse complement.
AGTCCGTTTGCTTCAAGTGTTGCTCCACTGGAAACTAAATCACAAATCACATCAGCAAGCCCAGCTCGTGGCGCAACTTCGACCGAACCATTAAGTAAACAGGTTTTAAAAGTCACATTATATTGAGCAAGATAGCGACGTAGTAGGTGAGGGTAAGTTGTGGCAATTCGCAAATCATTTAAACATTCAGGTCCCGTATAATCAAAATCACGAGGCGCTGCAATCGACAAACGACAGCCACCAAAATCTAAATTGCGCAATTTTTTAAATTGTGGATTTTCTCCTTCTGCTTGTCTATCTAAGACTTCTTCTTCTAGTACATTTTCGCCAACAATACCAATATCGACAACACCATCAATAACCAGCCCAGGTATGTCATCATCACGAACTCGTAAGATATCAATTGGCATATTTTCAGCAAAGGCAATTAAGCGTTGTTCTTGAAGATTTATTTTAATGCCACATTGAGCCAGTAACTTTTTTGACTCATCGCTTAAACGACCTGATTTTTGCATCGCAATGCGTAAACGCGAATTATCTAACATAATATTCTCCCATCTATCCAAAAAATTTATAAATTACAAACAAAAAACCCCCGGAAGTTTGATCTTCCGAGGGTTTTCTATTTGCTTTTGCGATATCACCGGAAGATCAACGTCTTCCAGCACCAATCGCCCGAAGACTATTCAGGAATGATGGTGATGATGATGTTTAGTGATAAAATTAGTTACAAAAACGCAAAAACAAATCATAAAATAATAACCTTTAACTGAGTTAATAATTAAAGCTATTGAACAAAATATAACATAAATTGCTTACTCGCAACTGTTTTTTGTTTTTTATTAATAAAATTCGTATTTATTCTTAGCTAATGGGCATGAATTGTTTACTTAAGTTTAAGATAATCAGTTATTTTCACGCTTAAATGGTATAGAATCCTGAATATTTTTTACAACTGTATAACATTAAATAATTTGTTGTAGTTGATGATTAATTTTGTATCGACAATATTGCTCAATTTCTTCTAAAAATAACGTTAACCTTTCATCAATAAAGCAACTTTTTATCATATAACACCCATCGCCTGTAATTTTATAAAACTCGATAATTTCGTTAAACGATTTAACCCTATTTTCAAATGCTCTGAATTGGTTGCAATCCATATAAATAGTGATAAATTGCAGATTGCTGGTTTTTTCTTTGATAGTAAACTTTTCGATAATGTGATTAGCGTGCAGTTCTTGAACTCGCTGCCCAACAGCTTGCCCTGTTAAAAATACTTTTTCGCCAATCTCTTTCCATGATTGACGGCTGTTCTTTTTCAATTCATCTAAAATAGCTCGATCTTTTTTATCCATTTTTCATTTTGAAAGCGAATAATAGCAAAGGCTTTCAGTCCACTATGTTATGCGTTACTCAATTATTACATAATTATAAATAGAAAGATAATAAAGGAGCAAAAAGATGAAACAGGCATTAGTGATTATTGATGTCCAAAATGACTATTTTCCAGAAGGTAAATTTGCCTTAGTTAATACCGAATCTACATTAAAAAATATTCTAAAATTACAGCAATATTTTAGAATAAAACAGTTACCCATCTATTATATTCAACATATAAAATCTGATCCTAATGCTAACTTTTTTGTTAAAGGAAGTAATGGCGTTGAAATTCACTCTAGCCTATTACCTATTAAGGATTTACGTGAATATATTATAGAAAAAAATTTTCCCAATAGCTTTTACCAAACCAATTTACAACAAAAATTACAGCAAGAAAGCATAGAACAATTAGTTCTTTGCGGCATGATGAGCCACATGTGTGTTGATTCAACTACGCGCTATGCTTGCGAACTAGGTTATCAGCCTATTTTAATTCATAATGCTTGCACAACGCGAGATCTTGAATTTAATGATCAAATCCTTTCTGCTCAAATGGTGCATAGTGGTTTTATGTCGGCATTGACGGGATTTGCATCAGTAATAAGTGCTGATGCATTTATTCAGATGAAATAGAATATTAGTGAAACTAGCTTTTTTGATCAGTATGTATACAAAATGCTACGCCATATCAAATGGTATAAAGCGATTGGGAAAAATTAGGTGTTGATAGAAACAAAAAACTAATAAAATCGTTTTTATCAGAAAATCAATTTTCTCACTAGAAAATTAAAATGTTAAGTTGGAATTCAAATTGTGCTTTAAAAATAAAAAAGCAACTTTAATAGTTGCTTTTTATTGCAAATTCGGCTAACTATTTAATTGCTTTTGCCACAATTTCTTGCGCTTCTTGTTGAAGCGTACTTAAATGTTCGTTGCTTATAAAACTTTCAGCATAAATTTTGTAAGCATCTTCGGTTCCTGAAGGGCGGGCGGCAAACCAACCGTTTTCTGTAATCACTTTAAGCCCACCAATTGGTGCATTATTAGCAGGTGCCGTCGTTAGGCATTGAGTAATTTTTTCGCCAGCTAGGTTGTCGGTAGTTAATTGACTTGCATCAAGTTTCGCTAGTTTTTGTTTTTCATTAAATGAGGCAGGCGCTTGAATTCGTCCATAATAAGAAACACCAAATTTTTCTTCTAGCTTTTGATATTGTTCTTGTGGATTTTTACCTAATTTAGCTGTCATCTCGGCCGCTAATAAGCATAAAATAATCCCATCTTTGTCGGTCGTCCAAACTTTACCGTTGGTTCTTAAAAATGAGGCGCCAGCACTTTCTTCGCCAGCAAAGCCTAGTTTACCTTGGTAAAGCCCATCAGCGTACCATTTAAAGCCAACTGGGTATTCTAAGTATTTTTTGTTTAAGCTATTGGCTACTCGATCAATCATTGAGCTTGTGACTAGCGTTTTACCAATGGCGATATCTTTATGCCATTGAGGACGGTTTTGGAACAAGTAATTTACACAAGTAGAAAGATAGGCATTTGGGTTCATTAGCCCTGTAGGGGTCACTATACCATGCCGATCAAAATCAGTGTCGTTGCCAAAGGCTAAATCAAATTGGTCTTTTAATTTTAATAATCCAGCCATTGCCCAACGGCTTGAACAGTCCATTCTGATCACTTCATCATGATCTAGGTGCATAAAACTAAATGTTGGATCGATGTTGTTGTTAACAATATTTAAGTTAATACCATATTTTTCGGCAATTCTAGGCCAATAAGTGATACCAGCACCACCCAATGGATCAACACCAATTTTTAGTGATGATGATTTGATGAGAGATAGATCGAGAATGTTTTCAAGATCATTAATATAATCGGTTTCGTATTCTTTCGTATGGATATAATTTGAATGTATTGCTTTGTCTACGCTAATGCGTTTTACACCATTTAGTTTGTTTTTTAGTAATTCATTAGCACGGTTTTCTATTTGCTTTGTAATATCAGTATCTGCAGGACCACCATTAGTTGGATTATATTTTATTCCGCCATCTTCAGGTGGGTTATGTGATGGCGTAATTACGATGCCATCGGCAAGCTGGGAATGTTTGCCTTGGTTATAGGTTAAAATAGCATGTGAAATCACTGGCGTTGGTGTATAGCCCCAATCACGAGCCATAACCACAGTTTGTTCATTAGCAACAAAAACTTCAATAACTGATTTTAATGCAAGTTCTGAAAGTGCATGGGTGTCTTGACCAATAAAGCATGGACCAGTAATGTTATTGGCTTTGCGGTATTCGGCAATGGCTTGAGCAACGGCTAATATATGAGCTTCATTAAATGTACCTTTGTTGGAACTGCCACGATGACCAGACGTACCAAAAATGACTAATTGGCTAGCATTATCCGTATCAGGTTGGATTTGGTAATAATTATTTTTTAAGGCTTCAACATTAATAAGATCCGATGCTTGTGCTAGCATTCCTGCGCGGCTTTGCTTGGCCATTTTTTACTCCTCTTTCATAAACTAATATTTTATAAAGGCTAAAAACATGAATTGATTGAGTTTATATCGTGTTTTTAACGTTATATATGTTTTTATTTAACCTGTTAAGGTAAAAAAGCGTTGGTAACTTGGTTTATCATTGTTTCAGATATGCCCATGTCACTCATTATCGATTCAATAATATACATTTTTCTGGCAGTATTGGTATTACTAATAACCCAATAAGGTGTGCCAGTAATTTCGCGAGGTTTGGTATTTTTACCCGATGTTTCGAGTGATAGCTTGTCTTTTGCAAGATATTGTCGTTTGCTACCATGCAATGAAGTGGCGGCAATAGCAAAAAGTGCTGGATTATAGTTATATAAAGCACTAAGTAATAATATAAAACGACTAATAATGGATTTTTCGTTTGTAAAAGTGCTGCTAGTTAATAAATCATTAAAAAGAGGATAATGATTTTCTTTTTTTACGCTAGTTCGTTGTTTTGCCAATCCTGATTGGTTTATATTTAACAAACGTCGTAATATACTTGATGCGTCTTCACCAATATGTTTAGTTTGGCCAGCAATAAATTGGTATAATTCTTCGTCGATTTCGATAGTTTTCATTATGTTACATATGCCTATTAAATTATTTTACGGGACATCCTAAAGCAGGAACTTTGCCAATATGTGAATCATTTGCTGTTTTATTATCTAAACAACCACCTGATGGTTGCTCAAAAGCAGCATTATCTGTTTTTTGTGGCGCTTGATTTACATCATGACAGGCAGTTATCATAACTGATAATATTACTTGAAAAAATAACCGTTTCATATATTCATTATATACTTAATAAAATATTGCGCTGAGTATAACCTAACTTAGGCATAAATTGTATTGGCTATTGATAAAATAATGAAAATGCTATTGTTGTTTTTCAAAAACAATATTATCCTAAACAATGTATAACGAGTTTATACGAACATTACATGAGGAATTAATTATGAAAAAAATCGTCACATTAACTATTTTAGCTGCACTTATATCTGGATGTAGCAATAGTGATCTCCATTCTGGCGATGTATATACGGCTGATCAAGCAAAACAAGTTCAACAAGTGAGTTATGGTACAGTTGTTTCTGTACGACCAGTTAAAATTCAAGCTAATGCGTCAAATGGTAAGAGTGAAAACGTAGCGGGTACTTTAGGTGGTGCTGTTCTAGGTGGTGTTTTAGGCAATACCATTGGTGATGGCACTGGTCGAGTATTAGCAGCTGCTACAGGTGCTATTGGTGGTGCAATTTTGGGCGATGCAATTCAAAATAAAGCCAACCAAGCTGAAGGGGTTGAATTAGAAATTAAACAGAATAAGGGATCAAATATTGTTATTGTTCAAAAAGGTTCTCCTAACGATTTCTTTGTTGGCCAACCTGTTCGTTTAGTGACTAACGGTAAACAAATTAGCGCTTCACCTCGTAGTTTTAAAAATTCAATAAAATAAGAGTTTTTAATTTTTAATAAATTGCATGTCATTTTTGATTGAATTTTGCTCATCTTTATGGTGAGCAAAATGTTAATTTTACTCGTTTTTTGTAGTTATTTTTTATCATGCATTCCTAATCTGCAACAAATATTTGCCTGTCTAAGCACTAACGTATAAACTCACCACAAATTTTAATGTGATAAGGAGCAATAAAGTAATGCGTATATTACATACCATGATCCGCGTTGGCGATCTACAACGTTCCATTGATTTTTATACTCGTATAATGGGAATGCGTGTGTTAAGAACCAGTGAAAATACTGAATACCAATATTCATTAGCTTTTGTTGGCTATGGTGATGAAATTACCAGTTCAGTTATTGAGTTAACTTATAACTGGGGTACGGATCAATATGAACATGGTTCGGCATTTGGTCATATTGCAATTGGTGTTGATGATGTAGCTAAAATGTGCCATGACGTGAAACAAGCAGGCGGTAAAGTTATTCGTGAAGCCGGACCTGTAAAAGGGGGCACAACTATTATTGCTTTTGTTGAAGATCCTGATGGCTATAAGTTAGAGTTAATTCAAAACGATCAGGCCGATAGAGGATTAGGTCATTAATTTATTCTATCAATGATATCGCACTGATATTTAGGCGATATCATATATGTTTTAATTTGAATGGTTTGCCAACAAATCTGCTAATAATTGTTTATTGATAACAGTTTGTTTTGATTGCTCTAAACTAGCTGTGGTAATTATTGCGCTTAAGGCATTTAACGATGCATCAAAATCGTCATTGATAATGACATAGTCATACTCGTTATAATGCGAAATTTCAGCTTGTGCTTTTTTCATTCGTTTGGCAATGATATTACTGTCATCTTGCCCACGCTTTACTAGGCGATTTTCAAGCTCTTTTAGTGAGGGGGGTAATATAAATATGCTTTTTGCATGAGGCATTTTTTTGCGTACTTGCCGAGCACCTTGCCAATCAATATCTAAAAAAACATTAATACCTTGTGATAGACTTTGTTCGATTTCAGCTTTAGATGTGCCGTAATAGTGGTCAAAAACGTTAGCATATTCAACAAATGCCTGCTTGGCAATTAATGATTCAAAGTGCTTATGATCCACAAAATAATAATGCTCGCCATGCGCTTCACCAGGGCGAGGTGTGCGTGTTGTATGCGAAATTGATACTTTGGCTGGGTACAAATTATTTTGGGAAAGGTAAGCTTGAATTAAACTTGATTTACCAGCACCACTTGGCGCTGAAACAATAAATAGAGTTCCTGTATACATAGATTGCTTTATCACTTTTAATAAATAAATGTTTTTTAATTGTCAAAGATGCTTTTGTAAATATTATAGCAAAATTAAAAAATAGATAGAGCTCTATATCTATTTTTGATATTGGATCGTGCAATTTTTATTGTTTATCATTACTTTTTGCGATTTAGGTAAAATTATTTTACAAACATCGCTTAACACACGGTAGTTAACCAAGTTTTGTTACAAATTAATCATTGCATTGATTTGATTATGCTAACATTTGTGAGAGATGCTTTTTGATGAATAATGCCGGTAAGGTTAATGAGTACGAAGCAATACCAAAAACTAACTTAGAGATTGGTTTTTTATAATATTTTAATTTATTTTGTTTTTATTGAGTGGTGGTATAATAAAATTATGAGCACAGCATGTAAAAAATACCTCTTTGTTCTTTGGTGTGGAGCCTCCCGTTGAATTTAAAAAACACTTACTCCTTAATTTTTTGTTTGAATATGTGTTGCCATTCCAAACCGTAAATAAGCGATGACTAAACTATAAAAGGCTATAAAAACTTATTAGCAAATGATCTACAAAAGCAGACGACTTAAGTATATACTCTTTATTAATTTAATTAGCTTTATCATAGTGTAAGTTAGTTGCAATTAATGCCATTATCAGTATTAATCTTCATCAATATTTTTAAGGATCATTTAGCATGATTATAGGTAATATCAATCATTTAAGGTTAGTTCCTTATCTTCCAGAAAAAATAAAACAGTCAATTGAATATATTAAAGATAACGTAAATAGGAATACTCCTATAGGGCGTTATGATATTGATGGCGATAAAATATTTTTTATGGTATCGGATAATTCTCCACGTCACATCAACGAGGCTAACCCAGAATATCATGAAAAGTATATTGACGTTCAGATTGTTTTAGAAGGACAAGAAGGAATGGCAGTGTGCACGTTACCGCCTCACACAACAATTTTAGATGATAAATTAACAGAAAATGATATTGCTTTCATTGAAACACCGAAAGAAGAAACCATATTAGTTTTACAACCAAACGATTTTATTGTATTTTTTCCTCATGAAGTGCATAAACCACTTTGCGCAATCGATGGCAAAATGGTGACTGTTCGTAAAGTTGTGGTAAAAATTGCATTTGATTATTTAAATTTAGAATAAGGATCTTAGGTAAATATTATGGCAACAAAAATTGCGGTTATTGGCGAATGCATGATCGAACTTTCAATGAGACAAGATTCGACTACACGAGGCTTTGGTGGTGATACACTTAATACATCTGTTTATTTGTCACGTTTATTAAAAGATAATGTTTTTTCAATTTATTATGTCACAGCGCTTGGCACTGATCCTTTTAGTCAAGAGATGTTAAATTGTTGGCAAAAAGAAAATATTCAAATGGAATTAGTACAAAAAATGCCTGACAAACTGCCTGGGCTTTATTCTATTGTTACTGATGAACAGGGCGAAAGATCATTTTATTATTGGCGCAATGATGCTGCCGCTAAATTTTGGTTGAAATCATCTGAGGCAGATAAAATCATTCAACAAATTACTCAGTGTGATTATGTCTATTTGAGTGGTATTAGTATTGCCATTTTAGATGCTGAAAGTATTGTTAAATTATTAGCACTTTTAAAACGTGTTAAATCTCATGGCGGTAAAGTCATCTTTGATAATAATTTCCGTCCACATTTATGGAGTAGCCTTGAATTAGCTCGTAGTGTTTATGCCGATATTTTATCCTATACAGATATTGCATTCTTAACGTTAGATGATGAAGATTTGTTATGGGGCAAGTTGCCTTATGAGCAAGTCATTGAACGTACAAAGCTGTTTGGCGTTACTGAAATTGTAATCAAACGTGGCAGTGATAGTTGTATTATTGATTCTGCTGAAGGTCGTTTCGAAGTTCCAGCTAATAAAATAGCAAAGGAAAATGTAATTGATACCACAGCAGCTGGTGATTCGTTTAGTGCTGGTTATCTTGCTGCCCGTTTAAACGGAAAGAATCCAACACAATCAGCATTGCAAGGTCATTTAGTTGCTGGTACAGTTATACAATATCGAGGGGCAATTATTCCCGTTGATGCCACACCTAAATTAATCAATTAAATTTGCAAAAAAGCGGTCATTAATGACCGTTTTTATTCATGTTATAACAAATAAGTGCAACAAGTATTTTGTTAAAATTTTCAGAAAAATTAGTGTTTGAGTATAAAAACACTTAATTAATGCATTTCTCTATATAGTAGTATATTTAATTAAATGCCACTGGTATAATATACAGTTGGTTTTCTATTCATTTAGTTTAAAAACACATATAAGAAGAGATCTATGTCAATCAAAGATATCGATATTCGTGGTGCGCGAACGCATAATTTAAAAAACATTAATGTAACCATTCCAAGAGATAAGCTAGTTGTAATTACTGGTCTTTCGGGATCGGGCAAATCTTCGTTAGCATTTGATACTCTATATGCGGAAGGTCAACGACGTTATGTTGAATCTTTATCGGCATATGCTCGTCAGTTTTTGTCACTAATGGAAAAACCTGATGTAGATCATATTGAAGGCTTATCCCCTGCTATTTCGATAGAACAAAAATCAACTTCGCATAATCCCCGTTCGACAGTTGGAACTATCACTGAAATTTATGATTATTTACGATTGCTTTTTGCCAGAATTGGGGAGCCTCGTTGTCCAAATCATCACTTACCATTAGCGGCTCAAACAGTATCACAGATGGTTGATAGTATTATGGCGTTGCCTGCTGAAAATCGTTATATGTTACTTGCACCCGTTGTCACAGAGCGCAAAGGTGAGTTTGTTAAATTATTTGAACAACTTGCTGCCAGTGGATATATTCGAGTAAGAGTAGATGGTGATGTCTATGATCTTTCAGATCCCCCTTTACTTGAATTACAAAAGAAACATACCATTGAGGTTGTGGTAGATCGTTTTCGTATTCGTGATGATTTAAAACCTCGTCTTGCTGAGTCAATTGAGACAGTGCTTTCAATCACTAATGGCATTGTTAAAGTAGCAAATTTGGATGATCCGCAAGCCCAAGAACATTTGTTCTCGGCTAATTTTGCTTGCCCTATTTGCGGTTATAGTATTTCGGAGCTAGAGCCTAGATTATTTTCATTTAATAACCCAGCGGGTGCATGTCCTGAGTGTGATGGGTTGGGTATACAACAATATTTTGATTCAAAACGGATTGTGCAGATGCCAGAAGTTTCATTAGCGGCTGGTGCAATTAAAGGTTGGGATCGTCGCAACTTTTATTATTTTCAGATGCTAAAATCATTAGCTGAGCATTATAAATTTGATATTGATAAACCATATGAAAAGCTACCACAAAAAATAAAAGATATCTTATTGAATGGCTCAGGTAGCACTGAAATCCAATTTGTGTATACAAATGACCGTGGTGATGTGGTTAAGCGTAAACACCCGTTTGAAGGTATTCTTAATAATTTGGCGCGTCGCTATAAAGAAACAGAATCTCAAACTATCCGCGAAGAGCTAGCAAAATATATTAGTCATCGACCTTGCCCTTGCTGTGATGGTTCAAGATTATGTACAGCAGCAAGAAATGTTTTTATAAATGATACTAATTTGCCGACGATTAGCGATTTAAGTACGCAACAAGCTAAAGACTTTTTTGATAAATTGTCATTGACTGGGCAACGAGCACAAATAGCCGAGAAAATATTAAAAGAGATCAACGATCGTTTACAATTCCTGATTAATGTTGGCCTCAACTATTTAACGCTTTCACGTTCAGCAGAAACTTTATCAGGTGGTGAAGCCCAACGTATTCGATTGGCTAGTCAAATTGGAGCTGGGCTTGTTGGGGTGATGTATGTACTTGATGAGCCTTCTATCGGTTTGCATCAACGCGATAATACCCGCTTGATTGACACATTAACGCATTTACGTGATTTAGGTAATACGGTTATTGTGGTTGAGCATGATGAAGAAGCTATTATGGCTGCTGATTATGTCATTGATATTGGACCTGGTGCTGGTGTACATGGCGGTGAAGTTGTAGCACAAGGTACGCCAAAACAAATTATGGCATGTAAAACCTCTTTAACAGGACAATATTTATCTGGAAAAGAACAAATTGAAATTCCAGCTGATCGCACTAAAGTTGATAAGAAAAAAATGTTATCGCTTATTGGTGCAACGGGAAATAATCTCAAAGATGTTACATTAAATATTCCTGTTGGATTATTTACCTGTATTACTGGGGTATCAGGATCGGGGAAATCAACTTTAATTAATGACACCTTATATCCATTAGCTCAAAATGAACTTAATGGTGCAGAAAAAAGCGATATAGCACCGTATAAAGCGATTAAAGGGCTTGATTATTTTGATAAGGTCATTGCCATTGATCAAAGCCCAATTGGTCGTACACCTCGTTCTAATCCTGCAACATATACTGGATTTTTTACATCGATCCGTGAACTTTATGCTGGTGTACCAGAATCGCGTGCTAGGGGATATACTCCAGGTCGATTTAGCTTTAATGTTAAAGGTGGACGTTGTGAGGCTTGTCAAGGTGATGGATTAATTAAAGTGGAAATGCACTTTTTACCCGATATTTATGTGCCTTGTGATCAGTGTCATGGTGCCCGCTATAATCGTGAAACCTTAGAAATCAAATATAAAGGTAAGTCGATTAACGAAATTTTAAATATGACCGTTGAAGAAGGACGTGAATTTTTTGATGCAGTTCCGATGGTATCACGCAAGCTACAAACATTGATTGATGTTGGATTGTCTTATATAACTATTGGGCAGTCAGCAACCACATTATCGGGTGGTGAAGCACAACGTGTAAAGCTTGCAAAAGAATTATCTAAACGAGATACAGGTCGAACTTTATATATACTAGACGAACCAACAACTGGTTTACATTTTGCTGATGTGAAGCAATTGCTAGCACAATTACATTCATTGCGAGATAAAGGAAATACCATTGTTGTTATCGAGCATAACTTGGATGTGGTTAAAACCGCTGATTGGATTGTTGATTTGGGTCCTGAAGGAGGTAATGGTGGCGGTGAAATTATCGCCGAAGGCACACCAGAAGAAGTGGCAAAATCTAAACAGTCCTATACGGGAAAATACTTAAAACCATTGTTAGAAAAACAAAAAGCCAAATAGCCAAGTGCTATCACTTCTACTCAAAACATATAAGTGCGACAAGGGCGCGCTTATAGTGCCTAACTTATTGATTTTATTCAATAAAGTTAGGTGGGCTATTAAAGTGAACAACTTTAATTAGCTACCCTTCACAATATCTGAGTAGGACGTTACACATTTCCGAAAGGATATTGTGTAACCTATATTCGGTAAAGAATAATTTTTAGTCTGTGAGAGACAAATCTCATATATTTAAAGAACTAATTCTTTGGACAATTCAATTAATCATATCTGATATTCTGGAATTTCCAAGGTATTCAATAAGAAATTATTGAGTTGACCAAGGAAACGAAAGAACCCATCAGCATATAGTTTAAGCTAGAATTGACCTATTGTGAAGTTAAATAAGTGCACAAGCTGTTATTATCATTGTTGGCATATTTTATAGGCACTATGTTATATAAAATATGAGTCAACCTGTTATATGACTAACAGTAGCCTAGGGATAGTGCGAGATTGGCAACGGTCTGGTGCGGAGCTTCCTGACAATGTACCCCCTTGAGGAATAGCAAGGTTAATGCGTATCGTGAGGTAACATTAAGTAATGGCAAGTAGCATGTCATGAGGGGCTAGGCTAAATAGAAAGATGAACGTAAGTGAATTGCTGATAAACGTCGTGAATTGTAAAGAGCTTAAGCTACTGACAAGCTCTAACCAAAAAGGTATATAGTGGGATATCTCTTTTTACATTGGGGATACGTCATCATAAACACTATCGGCGAACAGGCAGCATCTTAACTATTTATGTGATAATAATGGAACTTGGTAAGCCTGTATTTCCGCCGAAAGGCAGGTAGAGCGCAAGCGATACTGTTGGGGGTGCAGGTAAGGGAGGTTAGAGAAAGCGAATGATTGGCTGTAATGGCTGATATAGGGTATGAAACATGACCTAACCCGAAAGGGTGCAGACTTCTAACTGGTCTTTCATCGTAAGATGTTGGCTAATCCTTTTGTGGTCATTTCTTCGGGAATGATTGGGTGAGGAAGGAAACAGGCAAGTAAAACAAGCCCATTTCCCTACTCTAACAATTTTACCATGTGACAGAGAAGTAGAATTTATTTGGTAACCTGAATAATTCTTCTCTCCGTTCACGATAGAAGAAATTATTCATCACAAACCAAGTAGATTTCTGCTTATTTCTGTTACGACAGGAGTAAGTATGAAAGAGTACACTAAGTTTAACCAAAAAGTTAAAAGTAGTCCAGCTCCAGCGACTCCTGACATGAATGAGCTATGGCACACTATAGATTGGGTCAAAGCAACAAAACATGTTAAAGGGTTGCAGGTACGGATTGCGAAGGCAACAATTGAAGGTGACTATCGTAAGGTTAAACGCTTACAAAGGTTACTAACACGCTCAACGTACGCCAAGCAATTGGCAGTGCGAAGGGTGACGGAAAACAGAGGTAAAAGAACGGCAGGCGTTGACAAAGTAACATGGTCAACACCAAAGAGTAAATGGGAAGCGATTGCAACGCTGACAAGTAAAGGATATAGACCGAAGCCACTAAAGCGGGTTTATATTCCGAAATCGGATGGAAAGAAGCGCCCATTAGGCATTCCGACCATGAAAGACAGAGCAATGCAAGCGCTGTACTTATTTGCTTTACAGCCTGTTGCTGAAACTACAGCAGATAAAAACTCATATGGATTTCGCATCAACCGCTCAACGGCGGATGCGATTAGCCACGTGCATAAGATATTCTCACGCAAAGGGAGTCAAATGAGACAAACGGCGCAATGGGTATTGGATGCCGACATACAGGGTTGTTTTGACCATATAAGCCATGATTGGTTAATTGAAAATATTCCGATGAATAAGCGGATATTAGCAAAATGGTTAAAATCGGGTGTAGTGGATATGGGACAGGTCAAGCGGACGGAGGAAGGTACACCACAAGGGGGTATTATTTCACCGACTTTGGCGAACATGGCACTGGATGGTATGGACGAACTATTAACGAAACACTTCGGTGTAGTAGGAAATAGACAACGGCGAGCCAATAAGGTGTATATGGTTCGATATGCGGACGATTTTATTATATCTGGAAGTTCGAAAGAATTACTGGAAAATGAAGTTATACCAGTAATGCGTGAATTTTTGAAAGAGAGAGGACTAACCTTATCTGAAAGAAAGACGCGCATTGT
>NZ_LZGV01000065.1:0-1133 GCF_001690265.1 Gilliamella sp. HK2 | reverse complement strand
AATAAAATAACAATTGTTCATTAATTATTATTTTATTATTTAAAAAATATTCTGATAATAGGTGATAATTACAATTAACTTTACCTTTCAATTCACAACAACCTTATTTAACATAATATACATTATGCGAACCTAGATAAACGTACATAAAATTAGACAATGAAACCAGCATAATCATGACCTCAATTGAAAAAACACGACTCACTAGTAAAATATTAAATTAATCAACAAATTAACAAACATTAAGAATAAATAATCATTAAAATCAATATGTTAGAATAATGTATATTATGTTAAATAAGGTTGTTGTGAATTATATCATCGTAAAATGATGTCGGCTCTACGTACCCACTCGGACACTTTCGTACAGCCAAAAAGTTTTTTGTGACATAGAGTTCTTAACAAATTGATAACCGTCATTTAGTAATAATCGATAAAAAGTATAAATTCGATTAGCTTTTGAATATGAGATTTTCCTGTTCTAGTAATAATTGATTGACAAAATACTCAATCAAAAGATGTTAAGTGGCAATTAATAATTAGAACTGATACGGACGATAAAGGACTTAAAGTTTCATAGATATTTTTATCGTGGTACGCATAATGGCATTTTGCGTACCACGATAAACGTACGTAAAACTAGACGATGAAACTAGCATAATCATGACCTCAAATAAAAAAACATAACCCGCCAACAAAAAATTAAATTAATCAATTTGTGAATTAAGAATGAAGAATAAATGACCATTAAAATCAATTATGTTATAACTTGTCGGCTGTTTAATTGGCCGTTTATCGTCGCTCTTCTTTTTTAATGCTGGGCACTTTGTCCTTCAAAGTTGTTCAAAAAAAGTTAAATAAAATCAATGTGTTTTCTGACTGTTTTTTATTGTGTTTATTTACAACGGTACTTTCTGCCACCTCATCACCTTTGTTTCGGATACTTACAATTAAGCTTGGTGCCACTTAAACAGGCTTTATGTTGCTAATTAAAGTGTGTTGATAGGCAAATGCCTATTTGATTAACCAAGTATAGTTTCACATATAGGCACTTTAGTGATAATGAATAAGCTTAGTTTACAAAACAGGTAATTATAGAATTAATTCCAGCTTGCATTACTAACTTTATTTTT